>CALJUJ010000469.1 GCA_937975525.1 uncultured bacterium | reverse complement strand
CGGCCATCGAGAACGACGTTTCCGTCACCCCAGGGATCAACAACGGCACGGCCCTCACGCTCCTGCGCAAGCACCCGGACCGCAAATCCTTGGTGGCGCTGTGCAACGAGCATGGACTCGACGTCCCATCGACCCAGGACGAAGCGGCACGGCTCGAAGACGTCGCCGACGATGTACTCCACGCAGCCTACGCGAAACAGCTCGACCTCTATTCGACGGACGAACTCGCCGCCGAGTTGCAGAAGCAAGCAGAGAAGCTCCTGGGCGAGAACCCCGGCCGCCGGTTCCGCCTGAAGGCGATCGGCGGCGGCGGCGGCAAAGGCCAGCGTATTTTCAACGACGCAGCCAAAGTCCCGACGCTGGTCCGTGAGATCCTCGGCGAGGTCAAGGCCACTGGCGTCGGCGACAACAAGAACATGTTGCTCGAGCTGAACGTCGAGCAGACCCGACACAACGAAATTCAAATCATCGGCAACGGCGAATGATGCATGGCCCTGGGCGGCCGTGACTGCTCGCTGCAGATGCACGAACAAAAGCTCGTCGAGGTTTCGATCACCCAGGAGGGGCTGGGTGAAGCGATCGATGCCGCACGCGCAGCGGGCAACGAGACCAAGGCCAACGCCTTGAAGACCGACCTGGCCGTTCTCGAGCGCATGGAGGCCGAAGCCGAGAGGTTTGGCACGGCCGTCGGCCTGGACTCGGCCTCGACCTTCGAGTGCATCGTCGAGGGCGATCGTCACTTCTTCATGGAGGTAAACACGCGAATCCAGGTAGAGCACCGGGTTTCCGAGCTCTGCTATGCGCTGCGGTTCACCAACCCAAAGGACGAGAAGGATTGCTTCGACGTCACGTCGTTGGTCGAGGCGATGGCGCTCACCGCCAGGCATGGCAAGCGCCTGCCACGCCCGAAGCGGGTCCGCCGCGAGGCCGCCGCCGTCGAGATTCGCCTCAACGCAACCGACCGGGCGCTGAGTCCTCACGCCGGCGGCGTGATCGTGTCGTGGTCGGATCCGATCCCGGGCGAAATCCGGGACGATCAGGGGATCTCGATCAAGAACCCCGACACCGGGCTCTTCATGCGCTATCGCCTCGCGGGCGCCTACGATTCCAACATCGCGCTCCTCCTGTCGACCGGGGCAAACCGCGAGGAGTCGTACCACCGCATTGCGGAGATCCTGCGGCAGACCACGATCCGTGGCATGGACGTCGCGACGAATCTCGAGTTTCACCTCGGAATCGTCTGGTGGTTTCTCGCCCGCGACGTGCACGCGAAGCCGACCACGAAGTTCGTCGTTCCCTACCTGACGGCCGTCGGCGAGTTGTGTCGGGAGGCGAACGCCATCGACTTCGACTTCGCTTTCGGAGAGATCGTCCGGCGCATCGGCGAACGCTACCCGAGCTCCGAATCGCGGACGGCGACCCAGCAGGTTGCAGCCCTCAAGGAGACGCTTTTCGAGCGCCCGATCGCCCAACTCGTCGCCGAGCCTCACTTCCTCTCGGCCTGGCTGAGCCAGCACCACCGCGATTTCGAAGTCGTCGACGGCTGCGTACGCTGGCTGCGCAACCCCATCCTCGTGCT
>CALJUJ010000468.1 GCA_937975525.1 uncultured bacterium | reverse complement strand
CGCCACGGGCCTCCGAAGCCGAAACGCCGGGCTGGCTTCGCTGGCCGCGGCGTGGCGAGATGAGTCAGTTTCATGAATCGCCACCGCTGCTCGAATAGGACGATCGCGAGTGGATTCGCAAAGCGTTGCCATTTCGTAGGCGGGCGACCATGTCGTTGAGGCTGGCTGTCCGACCGCGACGATCTGCATGTGCGTGTGCGACTGCATGGGCTGCCCATGCCGGGACGGGAGGAAAGCGCCGTCAGGGGCTGTCGTCGCCCCAGCCCGTGAGACTAGATGTATATCCATGTTCATTGCCATGTGTCTCTCGCGGAGGATGCTCCAGCGAAATCTCGAGACAGGGATTGCTCAAAGGGTATACGGCCTGTATAGCGATGGGTGGCGAAACGAAACCATCGTCGCCGGCGGCACGGCTGCGGCGGCTGACGAGCATGGCCTGCCGCTGCGGAGCGGCGCGCGTACGCGAAGGAATCGGGAGAGCATGACGCGAAGACGCAAGCTGGGCGTGGGCATCGTCGCCGGCATCCTGCTTCTCGGAGCCCTCGCGTTCGCGAATCGCGAGACGATCCTGCTGAAGGTCGTCGGCTACGCCGTTCAGCAGCGCGTACCGGTCGGCCCCCAGCAACCGGTCGTGTGGTCGACCGGCGCTGATCCACAGGAACGCGCAGCGAACGAGCGCCCGCCGAACATCGTCCTGATCCTCGCCGACGATCTCGGCTGGAACGATCTGACCTTCGACGGAGGCGGCGTCGCCGATGGCAGCGTTCCGACCCCTCACATCGATTCGCTCGCCGCGGCCGGGGTGAGCTTCACGAACGGATACGCCGCCAACGCCACCTGCGCACCGTCGCGGGCTGCACTCATGACCGGGCGATATCCGACCCGCTTCGGCTTCGAGTTCACGCCGACACCGCCGGGCATGATGCAGCTCGCGCGCCTGCAGCAGTGGCTCGGACACGACACCGGTCGACTGCGCGAGCCGATCCTCGCCGAGAACGTCGAATCCGTCGCCTACGAGAACATGGGAGTCCCGGCGTCGGAGACCACGCTCGCCGAGCTGCTCGCCGCGCAGGGGTACCACACGGTGCACATCGGCAAGTGGCACCTCGGGCGCACCAATGGCATGGCGCCGCAGGACCAGGGTTTCGCGGAAAGTCTCCTCATGGCGAGCGGACTCTACCTGCCGGAGGACCATCCGGACGTCGTCAACTCCAAGCAGGACTTCGACCCGATCGACCGCTTTCTGTGGGCGGCGATGCGCTTCGCGGTCTCGTTCAACGGGGGGATGGCCTTCGAACCCGACCGCTACCTGACGGACTACTTCACGGACCAGGCGGTCGAGGTGATCGACGCGAACAAGGACCGGCCGTTCTTTCTCTATCTCGCACATTGGGCGCCACACACGCCGCTCCAAGCTCTGCGCGCGGACTACGACGCCCTGTCCCACATCGACAACCATCGCCTGCGCGTCTACGCCGCCATGATCCGCAGCCTCGACCGTGGTGTCGGCCGCGTCGTCGAAGCCCTCGAGCGCAACGGTCTCGAGGACGACACGCTAGGGCTCTTCACTTCCGACAACGGCGGTGCGCCGTACGTCGGTCTACGCGATGTGAACCACCCCTATCGCGGCTGGAAGCTCACTCTCTTCGAATGCTGCATCCATGTACCCTTCTTCGCGAAATGGCCGGTCCGGATTCCAGCGGCAACCGTCATTCGCAGCCCGGTGCAGCACTTCGACCTCTTCGCCACGGCGGCAGCGGCTGCCGGCGCGCCGCTGCCGCCGGATCGCGAGATCGACGGCGTCGACCTCCTTCCGTTCATCACCGGCGATGCCGACGGCGTGCCCCACGATGCACTCTTCTGGCGCAGCGGTGCGTCGCAGACGGCGCTCGTCGACGGCTGGAAGCTGAACGTCAGCGACCCCGCCGAGACCGAACACGATCGCACGTGGCTCTTCCACGTCGAGCAGGATCCCTACGAACAGCGTGACCTCGCGGCGGAGCGTCCCGACAAGCTCGCGGAGCTGCAGGCGGCGCTCGCCGCGCACAACGCAGCGCAAGCCGAGCCGGCCTGGGCGAGCGCGCTGTCGGTGCCGGTCAACATCGACAAGGACCAGTCCCTGCCGGACGCGCCCGGGGACGAGTACGTCTATTGGTCGAACTAGCGCGGGCGGCGAACCCGGACGCCCTGGTTGAACGCAAGCGGAGCACCCCCGACATGAGCGACTCGAGATCCGGTCTGCCGATCCTGATCAGCGGCGCGGTGGGCTCACCGTACACCCGCAAGATGCTCGCGATCCTGCGCTACCGCCGGCTTCCGCACCGCTTCCTGAACCACCTGTCCGCGGAGGTCCGGGCTCTGCCGCAGCCTCCCCTCCCGCTGCTGCCGTGCATCTACCTGCCGCAGCCCGACGGAAGCTACGTCGCAACGAGCGATTCGAGCTTCCAGCTGCGGACCCTGGAAGAGCTGTCCGGCGACCGTTCCATTCTTCCGCCGGATCCCGCCATCGCCTTGCTCGATCGTCTCGTCGAGGACTACGCCGACGAGTGGGTGACCAAGCTGATGTTCTACTACCGCTGGGGAATCCCGGAGAACATCGAGAACGCCGCCGAGATTCTCGTCTATTGGAACATCGGTGTCCCGGAAGAGCAGGTCGAGGCATTCAAGCGCGCCTTCGTGCCGCGGCAAGTCGATCGCCTGTCCGGCGTCGTCACCGGGTCGCTCGAGGCCTGCGGGCCGATCCTCGAAGCGAGCTACGAACGGCTGCTGCACGTCCTCGACGAGCGCCTACGGCGCCGGACCTTCCTGTGGGGGACCCGCCCCGGCGCCAGTGACTTTGCGCTGCAGGGGCAGCTCACCCAGCCTTTCCAGGTCGAGCCCAGCTCGCAGCGCAAAGCCCGTGAGATTTCCAGGCGGGCCGTTGCTTGGGTGGACACGCTCGACGATTTGTCCGGCTGGCACGTGGAAGCGGGCGCAGGTTGGGCGCAACGCGCGGATCTCGTCGCCGAGGACCGTGCGCTGTTCGTCGAGATCGGGCGCACTTACGCCCCCTTCTTGCTCGCGAACGCGCACGCGCTCGACTCCGGAAGCGAGCAGATGGAGTGCGTGATCGACGGGCAGCGCTACTGGCAGAAATGTTTCCGCTACCAGGGCAAGTGCCTCGTATGGTTGCGCGAGGCGTATGCGGAGCTGAGCCAGTCCGATCGCGCATTCTTCGACGAGCAGCTGGCCGGCACCGGTTGCGAATCGATCTTCGCATGATCTGGGCGGTGAAGCTCGACTTCCCCGGGCGTGCGGGCGCTTCGTGCGAAGAACGCCTTGGGCGACTCGTGAAGGAGGAAGCGAGATGATCGAGGCATGGCGCCAGGACTACAACGTGCAGCGACCGCACAGCGCGCTGGGCTCCGTGCCCCCGACCGAGTTCGCGCGCGATCGTGAGATGGCCCTCCGGTCGCCTACGGTCCCCTCCGCCTTTCTTTTCAATGGGTTGCGGTGCGACTGGCGCTACCCGCGGCGGGAGCGTCGAGTTGCCCATACTTGCGAGTATGGCTGCACGTCGATCCTTTGAAACCTCCCCCTCGTATGGAGGGGGAATGCTTGGCTGGCGTTGCGAAATCAGCAGCGACGAATCGGAATCGGGTCCCCCTCCTTACCAAGGAGGGGGTCAGGGGGAGGTAGCCAAGCGGCGCTTGACGGCCCGATCGATCGCCTCCAACACCCCATCGATCCTCGTCGCCACGTCATCAGGAAGTCGGACTCTCGCAAAGGCTGGACCAACTTCGGAGGGCAGGTCGGCCGAGCCCGAGCAAAGGATGGAGAAGCACGATCTTCAACGTTGCCCTTTCACGCGAGCATGCCGAGCTACGCGCCACCGTACTCGCGCATCGCAGAAGCCAGGGCAACGCCGGCGGGCGATCGACGCTGTTGGACGACGACGGTCAAACTCCTGTCCGACCGTACCCGAGCTTGCGTAGCGCCAGGTGCATCGCGACGGCGACGACCGCGACGAGAAGCGCGTTCCACGGTCCCGTCGCATAGACGGCGAGCAAGGCGGCGACGCCC
>CALJUJ010000467.1 GCA_937975525.1 uncultured bacterium | reverse complement strand
CAACGACCTCGCCAATGCGCCCTCGACGCGTCGCATGGCGCGCGAGCAGGACAAGGTAGCCAAGCGAATCGACAACAGCTGCGCCGGCGGGCGGCGGCCGGCAGCAGCCGATCCGATCGACCTTGGCTACGAAACCTGCAGCGCCCCGTGTGACCTGGTCGACATCGACAACTCCTGGCCCGGCCAGACGAGCTGTATCCTCTGCCTCGCGGACCTCGAGATCGAGGCCCTGGGCACCTCGCTGTTCGGCACGCCCCCGGTGCCATTGAGCCGCTCGCAGGACCGCTGCCAGCTGAAGATCGGCACGGCGGCGCGCAACTACTACGCACACCGCGCACGCAACCAGGAGAAGTGCCAAAAGGCCAAGGACAACGGCGACATCCCGCTGTCCACCGACTGCCGAGCCGACGACCCGAAAGGAAAGGTGGCGCGGGCACGCGCGACTCTCCAGAAGTCGATCGCTCGCTGTTCGGATGCCGACCTGGCTGCTCTCGACGGTTGCGGCGCGACGGTCGCGGATGCGCAGAACTGCGTCGTCGCCGCCGTGGAGAGCGCCTCCGATGCGCTGTTCGACGCCGTCTATCCTCCGATTCCGGAAGAAGCGACGCCGACGGCCACGGTCACCAACACGCCTCTGGAGCCGACGCCGACCAACACCTCGCCGCCACCGACGGTGACCGATACACCGGTGCCGCCGACACCGACCGCTACGCCGGTACCGCCGACGCCGACTCCGGAACTCTGCAACGACGTCGAGTGTCCGGAAGCAACCGACTGCCTCGCGGCCAGCAGTTGCGATCCGACCAATGGCGAGTGTTCGTCGCAGCAGCCAATCAACGAAGACGGGCCGTGCACGGACGGCAACAACTCGGGCACCTGCTCGAATGGCGCCTGCGTGCCGATCGACGACGGGGATGAGAGCATCCTCGTATGGAACTCGAATTCCTCTTTCGCCGGCGGCAACCTCGGCTCGCGTTTCTCCACGAGCGCGATCTGCCAGAGCTCCATCCCCGCGTCCGTTATCTGTGACGGCAACGCGACCGCCCTGCTCTCCTACACCGGGGACGCCGTCATCGACCTGCCCGGCAAGACCGGCTGGTCGACGAGCATCCCGATCGGATCGGCCAGCGGCGTCTCGCTCGCCGCCGATTGGTCCGACTTCACCGACGGCAGTTGGAACAACTCGGTCGGCACGGCGTTCGGCAGCATCCAGGCTTGGACGGGCTCGGACGCGAACGGTTCGCTCTCGAACCATTGCAACAACTGGGCGGACACGAACTCGACGGCCAAGTTCGTGGGCCCGAAGGCCACGTCGTTCGAAGCACCTGGCGCACCGGCACTCGTTTGCTCGAACGGCTACGAAATCCTCTGCGCCTGCCAATCGAGCAGCGGCGGCGCTAGCGGTCCCGCGGATTGCACGGAGCAACCGCCTCCTGTGAGCAACGGCAACTTCTCCTGCACCTTGCCGGCACCGTCGGGGAGCACCTGCAAGCCCAACTGCTTCGGTGGCTATAGCTCGTTCGGCGAGGCCACCTGCGAGGACGGGTCGTGGAACAGCTCCTCGACGGGTTGCCACGCCCCGGTTTGATTTGCCGAAGCTGGCGCACTCGCGCGTTGACCTGAGAAGGGGGTGGAGGTCGTTCCTCCGCCCCCTTTTTCTTTCGGGACCGACTATTCAAGCGACGAGATACGAACAAATCTCAAATCCAGAATTGCAAGATCAAGACAACGCTTGGACCCTGGAGCTCGTGATTTGAAGATCATTTGTATCTCGTATCTCTGCTATTGAGCCGACCTGTGTCCACTCGTCTCATTTCGACTCTTCTTCTTCTCGCCGCCATCGCAACCGTCGGCACGGTCCGTTCGATGCCGGGTTGGCGGCACGACGCGACGCAGCGACCCGACGTCTTCTTCACCGCCGACAACGGCAAGGACTACCTCTATCCCGTCGCCTACGATCCCTACACCTGGCTGCGCATGGCGCGGAACCAGGTCGACACGGGCAGTCCGTGCGACGAGGTCCGCGACGGGCAGTGTCGTGACAACCTCGCCTACGCGCCGGTCGGCACGGAGAACCGCTACGCCGACAGCCTGCACGTCGACGCCCTCGCGTGGCTGTATCGCCTGCAGCGATGGTTCGACCCCGGTTACCCGCTCGAAGGAACCGCTCTCTGGCTGACCGTTCTCGTCGGCATGCTCGGCGTGCCGCCGACGTTCTGGATCGCCGCACGCTTCGGCGGTCCGCTGGGCGGCTTCGCCGCCTCGCTGCTGGTCGGGCTCGACGACTACGGATTGATGCGCAGCGTTCGCGCCGACACCGACGTCTGGAACATCGTCGTTCCGATCTGGGTGATGTGGGCCGTGATCGAGAGTGCTTCGGCGACCAACCAGCGGCGACGGCTGTCGTATGCCTTGGCCGCTTCGCTCCTGGTGGTCCTCCAGGCCCACATCTGGAGTGGGTATCTGGTCACGTACTTCGTCGCCAGCGCCGCGTTCCTCGCCGTCGCCTGCCTCCACGGATGCGCCGCTGCGCTGCGCCGCTGGTGGCCGAGACTGCAGCGACGCCGGTTCCCCACGGTTCACGTGAAGGAAGCGGCGCTCGCCGCGGTCGCCTTCTTCGTCGGCGTGGAGGTCGCCAGCGTCGTCGCCGGCGACGGCTCGGTTCTGGCGAGGGTCCTTCCGAGACTCGCCGCCGAGGTGGCCCCCGCGGCGGTGCCGAGCGCCGGGGCTGAGGGGGCGCAGCCTCTGTTTCCCGAGAACTTCTCACTCGTGACCGAGGTCGGGTCGATGAACTTCTCCTCCGTGGTCGCGCTCAGTGGGGGCGCGACGATGTTCCAGGTTGCCTGGGCCGCTCTGCTCGTTCTGGCGTTCGGCCACGGACGCCTGCTCTCTGCCGTACCTGGTCTGGAGATCGGTCTCGTCGCTTGGAATCTCGTCGACGGCGCCGAGCTCGAACGCTTGTCCGTCGTTGCGCTCCTCGCCGTTCCTGTTGGAATCGCCGCGATTGCGGCCGTGGTGAGCAGCCGGACTCACCTGTCCGAGGCGACGAAGCTCGTCGCCCTGGCGCCGTGGTTCCTGGGGACGCTCTACGTCGCGCTTTCCACGCGAAGGTTCTACATCTTGTTCGCGCCTGCCCTCGGAATCGTGCTGGGAGCGGGGATCGGTTGGCTGCACCGGTTGGTGGCGGGGTGGGTGGAGGCGTGGACGCAGGGTACGGTCGAGACGAGAGCGCGCGACGGTCGAGCCGCCGTCCACGCTTCGGCATTCGCC
>CALJUJ010000466.1 GCA_937975525.1 uncultured bacterium | reverse complement strand
ACGCAAGTGTCTAGTCGCCGTGCTAGGTCTCCCTGTTGGCCTGGCTGGGAGGCCGTCGACCGGCACCCGCGGGCCACCGAAGGGGCTCAGCGCGCCGTTCGAATCGACGTTGGTGTTCGCCGATGTGCGTGCTAGAGATCGCGCATGGCGGCTTCGGGATCGAGCGAGGTTCAGGCCCGTCCGCCCGAGCTCTTTCGGCGTCTGATCGAGGCGGCGATGGAGCTCGAGCGGCGAACGATGCAGCTGTATTGCCGCTTCGAGGCGCTGTTTCCGGAACCGCCCGAGGTGCGGGCCTTCTGGTTCGAGATGGCGCAGCACGAGTCCCGCCACTTCGGCGCGCTCGCGCTGGTGGCCAGTCTCCTCGAGAGCCAGCCCCTGCGTTCGATCCCCGCGGCCCCCTTGCTCACTCGCGCGCACGTCGAGAATTTCCGCGACTTGCTCGACAAGGCGGAAGGCGAGGCCCACGAAGGGCTCACCCTGGCGCGGGCTTTCGAGTTGGCCCTGGCGATCGAGTCGTCGGAGATCGAAGACCTCGTCCTCGACCTTCTCAGCGCGCTCCGCGGCGAGAGTGAGCGCGAGCGCGCGGTCCAATTGCTGATCCACGACCTCGGCGATCTCAGCTACATGATCGAGAAGTACGCGGGCGACCGGTCGCTGCTGAAGCAGGCTGATCGGATCATCGAACAGCAGCTCGCACGGCTACGGGGCAACGCCACGACGCCTCGGGCCTCGCTCTCGCGAGCGAAGCCACGCAAGCGCACTCCGCGCGGCTGAGCCCCGCGTCGATTCGCTCAGGAGCCCTGAACCTCTTTCAGCGACTGCAGCACGGCGAGCTTGCGCTTGTAGCGGGAGCGGATGGCGATGAACTGCGCGTGGCTCAGGAGCAGAGCCCTCGCCACCGCGCGAATTTCCTCGTCCTCGACATGCGAAATGCTGTCGTCTGCCGTCGCCACGGCGTACAGGCAATCGACGAGCCGCTCCTTCTCGCCGACGTCGGCCAGCTCGTTGAACGTGCGCGTGAGCACGGCGTAGTCGAGGTCGCCGATCTCTCGCGCTTCCACTGCCAGGTCGGCGATGACACCCGCTTCCAGCTCGGAGACACCAGCGCGCTCGGCGAGCAGGCGCGGCAGGGCCGAACGCTCGGCTGCGGACAGGTGCACGTCGGCGTGGGCGACGCGCAGGAGAAGCCCGGCATAGCAGGCCACGGCGTCGATCCGTTCCTTGGCGATCCCGGCGCGGCGACGCTCGATGCGTGCCGCGAGCCCGGCGCGCTCGCGCTCGTCATCGTCACCTCGTCCCCAGCGGAGAAAACCCAAAATGGCCATGGCAGGAGCCTACATGCTGCCGTTCAGCACCGCCACCCACGCGTTCCGTCTCACCTCGGCGCCGTCACGCGAACCGAAGGGTGCGGTATGCGCATGGCCCGATCACCCGCCGGCAGCTCTGACCGCGCTCAGGTTTCCTCGATCTTCGAATAGATCAGAAAGTGGCGAACGGCGTCGGCATGCCTGCCCAGATCTTCGAAGAGGCGTGCCAGGTTGTAGTGGGCATCGGCGAAATCGGGCACGAGTTCCAGTGCCTTGCGATAGTGCTTCACCGCGATCTCGGGACGGTGTTGGTCTTCCATCACCAAGGCGAGATTGTAGTGAGCGATCGCATCGGCCGGGTCGATGGCGAGAGCCGCGCGATACAGCCGCGCAGCCTCGCGCAGGCGACCCTCCTGCTGCAGGAGCCGTCCGAGGTTGATCGCCGCGTCGCCATGCCGTTCGTCGAAGTCGAGCGCCTTGCGATAGGCCTCCGCCGCTGCCCCGTTGTCGTCGACGCTTTCCAGCGTGACGCCGCGGGCGAACCACTCCGATGCCCGGCGGTGGCGCTCCCGTTTGCTCAGCTGAGTGACGCGCTCGGATCGACGCGAGCCCGTGCGGGCGAGCTCGTCCAAGCGAAACGCGAAGAGCAACTGACCGCTCTCGGGCTCCCAGGCCGCATCCCCTTCGCGGACGAGGATCTCCCCGTTCTCGGCGACGAAACGCAGGGTCGACAGGGGGTGATCGCCGAGGGCGCGGAGCGTCTTGCCGAGGGCGCGATGGACACGGCGCGTCGATACGCCTGCGGCCAGGAGCCCGCGCGCGGAACGCAACAGGACGAGGTCGCGAAAGGTGTACTCGAAAGCGTGCCCACTGCGTCGTGGCTGGCACAGCCCCGCGTGCACGTGGCGCCGTACGCGACTCGGCGAGATGCCGAGAATGCGGGCCACGTCCTTGGTGCGATAGAGCCGCGGCTGCTGGTCGATGACCCTTTCGGTACGCTGACTGCTCGACTCCGTCATCCCCGTTTCATCGCCTCGCCGTCGCAGCTACCGACATCGCGACGCCCGGAGCGATCGTTAGCACCGGCGGCCGGGTGAGTCCACGAAGCGCCGCCGTGCGAGGTCGGCGAAGCTTGCGGAGCCAATTCGCTTCCCTTAGTGTCTCGGTGCGAGTAGAAGGAAAGCGAGAGCAGACCCGAAATGAGCGGGAGGGGCTCTCGAAGCGGCACCGGCGACATGGTTCCTACGCCGGGCCACGCGCACACAGCGCTGAGAACAACACGAAGGCACGATATCTCCGCCGCAGGCCCGGGGGGCCCCGGCGAGAGCGCAAACGCCGAATCGTGTCGGCCATAAGGAGAGTAGGGCGGCTGCCTGCGGTGGTCTGCCCGAAGAGAGTGGAATGGAAGCCTCGCAGCACGGTGGTGGATCGATGGAGGGTGGTCACGGGGGAAACGGAGGCCGTCACTCGGACGGCAAGGGAGGCGGCCGGCGAAACAAGCGTCGGCGCCAGCGGCAGCAGCAGCGACCCAACAAGCAGCGTCGCCGGCCGAGCGCGAAGGAATCCGCAGCGCTCGACAGCGTCGGGCGCGAGCGCATGTACCAACAGGTCGAGGGGTTGCTGCGCCAGATCCGCGAGGAGGCCGAAGAGAACGGTGCCTTCTCCGACGATGAGTTGCGCGAGTACGTTTCGACGGTGACTTCCTTCATGAGCTTGCTCGACGAGGAATCGGAGCCGCTGACCGAACGCGCGCGATCGGAGTATCTGCGGGTTCGCGACAAGCTCACCCACGCCCTGCGCAACTGACCGTTCGTGTCGCCTGGCGACACGAACGGTCCCCTCACGCCTCGTAGGGCAGGTCGTACTCGCGATGTTCGCGGCGGCACGGCGCACCGTCGGCGTGCCAGTAGCGAAACCGGTCGATCTCCGCATCGAAGACGATGACGGTAGACGATCTCGTTCCGTAGTCATCACCGTGAACACACAGGTTGTTGGGAATGGCTCCCGGGGTCGAGTCCAGCGGAGCCGAGTGATCGGCAAGGGCGGCCGCCGCCGACTCGAGGAACCCGCCGAGGTCGGCGTCCCGCAGCGGCGCGGCCGCGGCCTCGAACAGCGCGTGGGCTTTCGCTCGCCGCGGGCAGCGCGGATCGTCCAAGTCGAGATTGGTGAGCACGTGCACGCCTGGCGCTAAATCGCGGCGCGCGATTGCAGGCGCTGCGTTGCCGAGAACGACCGCTCCTTCCGCGGTGGCCAACAAGAGATGAAATGGGTTGTAGGCGTTGCCAGCGTGACCGCACACGCCCCGCGCCGCCGACTCCAGCGAGGGCTGTCGCAGGCAGTCTACGCAGAGCTCGCCGCGCGAGCGCCGGTTCGGGTCGGGCGCGGATTCGGTGCGTCGGTTGAGGATGCCAGCCACCATGCCGTGG
>CALJUJ010000465.1 GCA_937975525.1 uncultured bacterium | reverse complement strand
CGCCGAGAACGCCGCGCAGGGACTGCCGCAGCCTGAGCATGCGCGACCCTAGCGACCCGCCCACGCGGCGTCCACCGTCGCACCCGTGCCGGAGATGCACCCCGCTCGAGCGCGCCGCGACCTGGCCCGGTGCAGCCGGTTGCCCATGAAACCTCATTTGTTTCAGTGACATCCAAGACTTTGCCGGCCTCGGCCCGGCGCTGGGACCGATTGCGCCGGGCCGGGCCCGCGGCGGAAAATTTTGCCGAACGTATAGAAGTTTGGTGACGATGGTGTTACGAAGCGGAGTCAATCGCCGGTGGTTCGGCGAGCATTTGGGGGCGAGCACCGGCAAGGACCGCCATCAGGGCGCGCACCGCCGGAGATCGGTGAGGTAACCGTGAAAACTTTCAACGGACGCTCTCCTATTGGGGATAGGTCGACGAACATCCACTCCCGCCTGGCAACGCGACGACCGCGCCAGCCCGGCGAGGTGCACGCGCTCATTCTCAGCGCCGGGCGCGGTAGCCGCCTGCTGCCGCTGACCGAGAGCGTGCCCAAGGCTCTCGTGGAGATCGGCGGCCGGCCGATCCTCGATTGGCAGCTTCGATCGCTCGCCGCTGCGGGAATCCCGTCGGCCGCGATCGTGGTCGGCTTCGGCGCCGACCTGGTCACCGCACACGTCGCCGACCGCGCCCCCAGCAACATGCACGTCCACACCGTGCTCAACCCTTTCCACGACGTCGCCGACAACCTCATCTCATGCTGGGCCGCGCGCGAGGAAATGGACGGCGATTTTCTGCTGATCAACGGCGACACCTTGTTCGAGCCCGCCGTCATCGAGCGCCTCCTGCGCTCCCGCCCCGCTCCGGTCACCGTCGCCGTGCGTCGCAAGGCGCCGTACGACGAAGCCGACATGAAGGTGCAGTTGGCCGACTCGGTCCTCGTGCACATCGGCAAGCATCTACCGATCGCGACGGCCGCCGCCGAGTCGATCGGCGCGATGTACTTCCGCGGCAGCGGCGCCCGCGCGTTCCGCACGACGATCGAGACGGCCGTGGCCGACCCGGCCGCAAAGGGCTGGTGGTATCCGACCGCGGTCGACCGGCTGGCGCGCAGAGGCAACGTCCGCGTCGCCTTCGTCGACGGCCTCGCGACCGCTGAGGTCGACGTGGTCGAAGACATTCCGGCCGCCGAAGAAGTCGTCGTGCAGCTGCCCGGCTCCGCCGGCACCTCGCGCGCAAGCTCGGAGTAGGGCCTCAGCCCCGCTCGGCGCGGGCGGCGAGGATCTCGCCCGCGAGATCGACGTCGTCCGGCTTGTCGACGTCGATCCCGGCCTCGGCGAACGCGAGGCGAATCGCCCGTGCCTCGACGCCCAGGCGTCGCGACAGCGAGCCGACCGCGCCGTCGAGATCGAGTCGGCCCAGGGCGAACCGCACCAACATCGCAGGCCCGAGCAGGGCGATGACCCGCCACGGGCGCTTGCGGTGCAACTCCACCTCGCGCCAGGCGACGGCCGCTCGGCGCCCCGCGGCGCCGATGAACGCGAACAAATTGCAACCGGTGTAGGCTCCATCACGCAGCGCGTAGAACGTCCGCCGCGCGTGTGGATGGGCCGCGCGCACCGTCTCCGCTTCCACCACACCGGCGGCGACGTCGGCCCCCGCGGCGAGCGCGGCGGCACAGAATGCGTCGACGATCTCCGCCGACAGCAGGGCGTGGTCGCCGGTCGTGACCAGAATCGGGCGATCGCTGCCGAGACGGTCGAGCGCAGCCACGACGCTCTCGCTCGGGTGCGCGGCCGCCGGCAACCAGGCTTCCGCATCTTCGGAGATCGGATCGGCGATCCCCGCCGCGGCCAGTTGTTCAGGCTCGATTCCACAGAGGTAGATGCGTCCGACCGACCGGGCTTCGCGCAGCGCCGTGAGAACCCGGACGAGCATCGGCACACCGGCGATGGGGATGAGTGCCTTGCGCGGCACGCCGTGAGCCGCGGCGAGCGCATCCCCTCCGGGGCGGCTCCCGGCGAGGACGAGGGCGGTGAACGGCGCAACCGGCGATGGCTCGGGCATCCAGGCCGATTAGCCTCGGGGCGCCCGCACGCGCAAGCGCATGCGCCAGGGCCACGGCTACCCGGGGCGCCGAGTTGTTGCTAGAAACTCGTGCCGATGCGCCTCCTGCTCACCTTCGCACGCGCGTACCCGCGCCGCACGGCCATCCTCTTCGTCTGCCTGGTCGTCGGCGGCCTCGCCGAAGGCATCGGCGTCTCGGGCTTGCTGCCCTTCCTCGGCCGCGCCGCCGCCGGCGAGGCCAGCGAGAACCCGACGGCGATCGAACGCTGGGTCACCGACCTCGTCCGCTTCTTCGGGCTCGAGCCGACGATGGGAGTCTTCCTCGGGATCATCGTCGCCGGCGTCAGCCTCAAAGCCGTCCTCACCCTCGTCGCCAATCGGCAGGCCGGCTACTGCGTCGCCCACATGGCGACCGACCTGCGGCTCGATCTGCTGCGCGCGCTGCTGCAGACGCGCTGGCACTACTACGTCGGGCAACGCATCGGCACCTTCGCGAACTCGTTCGCCTCCGAGGCCCAGCGCGCTGCAGATTCGTACCTGCACGCGACGACCATCGTCTCGCTGACGGTCCAAGGCTTGGTCTACTTCACCGTCGCTGTATTGGTGTCTTGGCAGGCCGCGCTACTCGCCGTCGGTGCCGGACTCCTGATGGGCTTGGCGCTCAGCCGGCTGGTACGCATGGCGAAGCGGGCCGGGCGCAAGCAGACCGTGCTGATGAAGGAGCTCGTCGCCCGCCTGACCGACACCCTGCAGGCGGTCAAGCCGCTGAAAGCGATGGGGCGCGAGACTCTGGTCGGTCCCCTGCTCGACCGCGACGCGCAGCGCCTCAACCGGGCCCTACGCAAGTTGGTCCTCAGCAAGACTGCCTTCAAGGCGCTCCAGGACCCGACGATCTTCGTCTTCCTGGCTCTCGGCGTCTACGCCGCCGTCAACTTCGCCGCGATCCCGCTGCCAAACGTGATCATGCTGGCCCTGCTCGCCGAGCGAATCATCTCCGGCACCGGTAAGATCCAGAAGCAGTACCAGGACATGGTCGGCGGCGAGAGCGCGTTCTGGTCGATCCGCGCGACGATCGAAGAAGCGGAGGGAGCGCGCGAGACACGCACGGGCAAACGGCCACCGCGCCTGGCCGAGGCGATCACCGTCGAGGGTGTCGGTTTCGCGTACGGAGACCAGGTCGTGCTCGGCAGCGTCGACCTGGTCATTCCCGCCGGCGCGCTCACGGTCCTCGTGGGCTCGTCCGGCGCCGGCAAGACGACCCTGGCCGACATCGTCATCGGCCTGGCCGAGCCGACGACCGGCACCGTGCGCGTCGACGGAGTCCCTTTGCCGGACATCGACGCCGAACGCTGGCGGCACGCGATCGGCTACGTGCCGCAGGAGACGCTTCTCCTCCACGAAACGGTACGTACCAACGTATCGCTGGGCGATCCGGCCGTCGGCGACGACGACGTCCGCGCCGCCCTGGTCGCCGCCGGCGCCGACACGTTCATCGACGCGCTCCCCGAGGGGATCGACACGGTCGTCGGCGAACGCGGTCTGCGCCTGTCGGGAGGGCAACGCCAGCGCATCGCGCTCGCGCGTGCGCTCGTCCGCAATCCCGTCTTGCTGCTGCTCGACGAAGCGACGACGGCGCTCGACCCGGCGACCGAAGCCGGAATCTGCGCAACGCTGCGCCGGCTGCGTGGCCGCGTCACCCTCCTCGCCATCTGCCATCAGAGCGCCCTGATCGACATGGCCGACCGCGTCTACCGCGTCGACGCCGGCCAGGTGACGCCGCTGAGCGTCAGCGGAGGCCCTTCGACACGCGCCGCCCTCGCGGAGGGTCGCGGTTGATCCGGCCACGCCTCAGCGCGACCACGGATTGGTGAATGTCACAGCGGTCACTGCGCGTGCACCGGCGCGCTCGACGACCGGCTCGCCCGCATCGACGCCGAGGCGCAGTTCCCAGTTGGCCGCCGCCCATGCTCGGCGCGGCTTCGAGCGCAGCCCGAGAATCGTACGAAACGGCTGCGGCACGACGTCGAGCGGATCGATGCGCAGCAGCTGCTCCCGCGGCGCAATCCTCAGATCGATCCCGCTCGCCTGAAAGCGCAGCGCTGCGGGGATCGGATAGTTGCCATCCGTCCCGGCGAGCGCCAAGCGGTCGGCGGCCACCTTCACGCCTTCGACGGCGACCCGGTCCACCCCCGATCCCGTCACCGCGACACAAGCTTCCTCGGACCCGTCCGGGGCGGTGACCACCGAGGCGAAAATGGCGAGGTCGCCGTCGCGCGCAAAGGCGTCGACCCGCCGATGCACGGCGTCGATCTCGCTCCGTGCATTCCAGGCGTGGGTGATCGTCACGCTGCCGTCGATGGCCAGCGGCGGCCCCATGCCCTCGACCCAGGCGACGCCTTCGAGCGGCTCGGCGAGACGCAGCACGTCGAAGCCCGCACCGTCGGCGCGTTGCGCGCACATGGCCGGAGGTGCAGCCGGCATGGCGAAACGCGCGTAGAGCTTGATTCCGTATTTGTTCGTGTCGATCTCGACACGACCGTAGGGCGGGCGCAGGTCGAGCACGGCGGAGGCGATCTGCACGTAGCGACCGGCGGCGCCGAGGTGCCACCGCTCGCGCTCGCGGCCGTATTTGAACTGGCGGATGCCGCCATCGGCCGTCATCACGCTGCCCATGGCGACGCCGGTGTGCGACCCTGGCCCCTCGTTGGTGACCCAGAAGCGAGCGAACAAGCGATTGCCCCCACCGAGATCG
>CALJUJ010000464.1 GCA_937975525.1 uncultured bacterium | reverse complement strand
CGTACCGGCGACGGGCGCGACGCCCTTCAGCGGACCCGCAGCGCCTGGTCCGGCGCCCCGGTGTCCTCGTCGACGAGGAGCAGCGGTTCGCCCACGCTCTGCCACGCGCCGTCCACGAAGCGAACGGCCTGCACCGGATACCCGGGCGGAAGGTGGCCGACGTGCACCGCACGCCCTTCCGCGGAACAGGCGAGCACCTGGCCGCCCGGCACCCGGAGCCAGGCGTCACGGGCCGGCGCACCGTCCAGACGGACCGCGAGGAAGGTGCTGGACTCGTCGAGGCCGAACGGCACGACGACCCGTGCAACGGCTCCCGACAGCGTCAGCGCCGACGCACACTCCGTCCGTGACCCGGTCCGCATCGAGATACCCCGCGCGACGAGCCAGTAGCGACCGAACGGTACGATCGCCCGTCGACGTCCATCGACCACGCGCAGCGGCACGAACCCTTGGCGCTCGTCGATCGGCACGAGCCGCACCTCGTCGGTGTCGCGGAGCGCCCTGCTGCCTGCGGGCGGCTCCGACAAGACGACCTCCACGAAGCGCAAGTGGCGAAGGTCGGCCACATAGCCACCCTCAGCGGGCACACGGAACGGGGGCAGTGCCACGGTCGCCTGCTGGCCGATCGGCCCCAACAGGACCTGGGCAGTGTGTTCTCCTTCGGTCAGGGCGGGCAGCTCGAACGAACCGTCGGCGGCGACCTCCATCTCGACGACGCCGTGAGCCGTGTCGAGCGCCCGCACCCTCGGCGGGTCCCAGGACGCACCCGAGGGCAGCAGGATCGTGCCCGCGAAGGACGAGGTGCGGGGCAGGGTGAACTCGACTTCGGACCGAGTCGCGTCGAGCCACGTAGCAGCACGGCCGAAACCGTCCCGGCTGGCGATCACGAGCCCGCGCCCGATCGCACGGGGCAGCGAGGTCGCGCCCATCGCATCCGTCCGAACGACCCCCGACGACAGCGCGCCAGGCAGGCTGACGCCAGCAGCGAGTAGCCGGCCTGCGTGCAGCGCGAGCTGCTCGTCTCGGAGGCCCTGCACCCACTCGACCATCGCGCCTGCGATCGGTCGACCCCGCTGGTCGAGGACCCGCACGCGGACGGATCGCGAGTGGACATCGGTGCGGTAGCGCACCACCTCGGAAGACGTGGACGTCGACCAATCCGTGACGCGAAACGACACGTCGCCCACCGCCACCCTTATCACGTCTCGCCCGCCGAGCGCGCGCGGCAGCGCGAAGGCTCCGTCGGCCCTCGGAACCAACTCGATGTCGTCCAGAGACGACTGCAGACGCACCACGGCTCCGTCGAGCGGCGCTCCGTCGAGCAGACACTCCCACACCCACTCGCGCGCCCTGATGACCACGAGCCGGACGTCGTCCCCCGGACGGAACGGCCCCTCGCCATGCAGGGCTGCGACGCCGCCCGTTCGCTCGCCTACGTGGAGGAACGCCGGCGCGTCGACGGGCGTGAGGACGAACGTGCCGCGTTCGTCGGTCACGTCGGAGACGGCGCGGCCACCGACGGCCCGGACGTCGACCCCCTCGCACGGCAGGCCGGCCTGGTCGACGACCGTGCCCGCTAGACGCGCCCCCGAAACGACGGTCAGGTCGATGACGGCTCCTTCGACGACCTCGAAGGAGAACGGGGAGACCACGACGCCGCCATCGGCCTCGACGATCCAACGTCCTTCCGGAAGCGTGACGGGCACCTCGACACCGGGCTCGAACAGGAACGACGCGTCCGTCGGTTGCAGCAGCACCGGGGACACGCCTTCGTCGATGGCTTCGAGGGCCATCGGGATCGGTGCGGGATCCGGGGACGAACAACGCAGGAGGCAGCGACGCACCCGTCGCACACGCACGACGTCCGGTTCGTGGCCAGCCGTCAGCACCAACCGGCCCCGACCGTAGACTGGGGAGTCGAACGCGTAGCGGCTGCCGACGCGGAGATCGACAGCGCCGTCGTGCCCCACCACGGCGTCCGGAATCTCGCCGCTGCCACGAAGCCGGAGACCAGTGGCGGGACGACCCGATCCCGACTCGACGATCCGCATTCGATGCGCGGCGGATGGCTGACGCCGAGCGTCATCTGCCACCAGGACCCTCCCGGCCGATCCAGGATCCCGCGTGTCGGCCGCGACGCCGTCTGACGGCCGTGGCGTGGGACCGGAGTCGTGACTCGGACGCGCCATTCCCGCGGGCTCGCGGAACAGGAGCCACGCGCTCGCGGTGGCCAACAACGCGACCAATAACGCTCTGATGAACCGCGTGCCCTTTCCGCTCACCTCGGCCCGCTCTTGGCTTCAGTCATGAGTGAGAGCGCGGCAATCGCCTCGAAGGCATCGGCAGAAATCGCGCGATCGATGCGATAAACCAAGCATCCCAAGTCACCGACCATACTGAACACCAGACAAGAGTTTTCGCCGACGACCGAACGAGTCTTTGGGGGATGCCCGAGAGCTAGCCTTCGAACCTGACCTCGCTGGACAGCGACTCGCTTCGCTTCCACGATTTGTGGAGCGACGCCGACGTAGAAAGCATGCGCGTCACTGACCTGCAACGAGTTCGGTCGCTGTAGTTCACTGAAAGACTTCTGTATTAGCTCCGCCTCCGCTTCGAGGAACTTCTGGAGTTGGGTGCGCTCTGCGTCGAGCGGGATGCAGGACGCCCACCAGACTTCAGCAGCATCTGCTGACCGCGAGCAGGCGACGAAGGTTCCCTGGACGAAGACTGCAACGACGATGAACCGAGCTGAACGCTTCATCAAGGGCATGCCAAGCAGCTGAAGTCGAGGGGTCCCGTAACTCCATTGGGATTGTAGTTGCAGCCTGGAGCCGCCCCTCCGAAGCGGAACGTGAATGGCCCGGTGCCGCAAGGTGTTGGCGCGGCGAGCGTACGAACGGTTCCATCGCAGACCCACAAGTCCCAGGATGCAGCGCCCTCAAAGAGCGCTCCAACGATCGGACAGCACGGACTTGGGGGATTGAAGGAGTCACAGGTGGCCTTGACTTTGAACGAACAGCCACCGTTTTGATCTGGCACGCAGTCGCTGCCGTCGGGAAGACACTTGCCACCCGCACTGACAGAAAAGTCGAACTCCACGAAGCAGCCAGTCGCATACTCAAGCCTCAATGGTGGGAGCCCCTTGTTCGGATATTTGGCCTCGCAGTCCGGACACTGAACAGGCTCGTCGCGGCGCACAGGGGCGGCCGTCCACATGCATGCCAGTAGGACTGGAACGAATCGAAAGAAAGGAAGCATGCGAGAGAGACTTACCCCCCCCCTATGCTGTCAACGGCTCCGGCTCGACCGCCGCGCGCCGCATCCTGAAGGCAACGCAATAGCCACCACGGGCCGAAGCGACCCCCCGACCTCAACCCGTCGGCGCCGCCGGCTCGAGCTCCGCGCGGTGCTCGCGGCGCGCCGCGCCCACCACCGCGTGCGTGCCGTGCGCGCCGCACGCGGCCCGCGGGCGCGCGGACTGGCGGCGCCG
>CALJUJ010000463.1 GCA_937975525.1 uncultured bacterium | reverse complement strand
GCCGGCTTCGTCCTTCTTCTCGTCGGCCTTCTCTGCGGCCTTGTCGCCGTCGGCACGGCGGACGACGTCCCGCGCGGCTTCCGCGTCGACGTCGACGGTAAAGGCCCCCGTGTGCGCCTGCGTGCTCGGGATCTCCACGTGGAGTGGATGCTTGGCGGGCATGGCGTCGTTCACTAGGCCAGGCGCACCAGGGATGGAAGCACGGCGGTTGGCCGCATGGATTTCGATCGCGACCCTTGCCGACGGTCCCGATCGCAGCGCTGCGACCCGGGCGGCGTTCTTGCACCGAGGGAACCATCGTCTGCTCTGCGCCCGCCCGTGCGATGGTCGGAGGCCCCGTTGTTGGCCGCACGCAACGCTTTTGCACGCATGGGGGAGCCGTCTATAAGCCGAGGATGATCCACGCAGGACTGGGGAAGATCGGCAGGCGCGCGGCGGCGGCGCTGGTCGCGACGGCGGCACTCGTGATCGCCGGTTGTGGTGACGATGATCATTCGCAGCCGCCGAGCGCGGTCCCGGCCGCCGAGCCGACGCCGACCCGCGCACCCAGAGCGCTCGGCCCCGGGTTGGGCAATCTCACCTACGACGCCGCCGAGATCGGCGAAGCCGTCGGCTTCATCGAGAGCCCCGAGGGCCACGGCAACGTCGCCATGGTCGGCGGCTACCTGATGGTCGTCTACTCCTCCGACGGCGGCGGAAGCTCGAGCGACGGAGGCTTCGAGTTCTGGGACGTGTCCAACCCGCGGGCCCCGCAACTCGCCCATCGGCACGAGTCGGACGAAACCCACGGCCTGCGCGAGCCACACGGCTTCGGCGTCAGCCTGACGTACCCGATGGACGTGCTGGCGCTGCAGTCGGTCCAGGGGGTGCAATTCTGGGATGTCACCGACCCGGCGAGCCTGCAGCTGTTGTCGGAGATCGACCTGCCGCACATCGACGGCGGCGACTACGCGGGCATCTGGTGGTTGTTCTTACAGGCACCCTACGTCTACGCGGCCGGCATCGGCGAAGGGTTGTACGTGATCGACGCCAGCGACCCGGCCGATCCGGCGCTGGTCAACTGGCTGCCGACCTCGGAGCTCGCCGGCGTCAGCCCGGCGCAGGCGTTCGCCATCGGCAATCTCCTCGTCGTCGTCGAGCAGCAGGGCGCCAAGACCGCCACGCTCGACATCAGCGATCCGGCGCGCCCGGTCCTGCTGTCTTCGGACATCGCGGCGTTCGGCTACGCGCACATCTTTTCCGGCGGATACCTGTACACGTCAGGCGGGCCGCAGGTCGGCGCCTTGTTGCCGATCCTCGATGGTGAGGCGCCGATCCCATCACCGCGCACCATGGGCGTCACGCGGATCGGCCACGACGGCGCGATCGAGTTCCTCTTCCACGGTGAGGAGAGCTCGCTGCTCGACATCGGCGGCTACGGAACGGTGCAGGACGGCGTGTTCCACTCCGGGTTCAGCAAGCGCCTGGCGCAGTTCGACGCCACCACCGGAGAGCTGCTGGCGAGCCCGTCGAGCGAGATCGACGATCGCGACGAGGACTTCGGCGTGGTGCTCGGCAACCTCGTGTGGGGCGGCAACGACCACGACCAGGGGTCGGGGCTCTTCCCCCACCAGAGCGAGCCCGACGCCAATCCCCCGGTCGTCGACTGGGTGCATCCCGCCGACGGAGCCAGCAACCAGGCGGCGACCAGCCGCGTCGGTCTCTCGTTCTCCGATCTGATCGATCCGTACTCCGTCGACGGCGAGACGTTCACCGTGCGCCCGGTCGGCGGTGCGGCTTTGCCGGGCAAGTACAGCGTACAGGTGAGTATCGCCAACTTCGCACCCGAGCAGCCGCTGGTCGCGGGCACGGAGTACGAGGTGCACGTCGCCGGCGTGCGCGACCTCGCGGGCAACCCGAGCCCGCCCTTCACGAGCCGCTTTCGTGTCGGCAGCGACGCGCCACCGTCGTGTCGCATCACCGACGCCGACGTCGGCCTCGCGCCAGTCGCGACCGGCGAGCCCGTCGAGCTGGGGCCGGTCGAAGTCCGCGGCCGTACGCCGGCTCGCTTCAGCTGGGACTTCGGCGACGGAACCGGCGCGGAGGGGGCTGATGCATCCGTGGTGCACGCCTGGACCCGGCCCGGACGCTACGCCGTCGTCCTGAGCGTCACCGCCTCGGTCGGTCGATCCAGCTGCTCGGCGGTGCAGATCGTCCGCAACCCGCCGGCGGAGCAGCCGCCGACGGCGTCGAGCACGATCGCCGTCGTCGGGGGATGGGCCGTCAACGTCAACCCCGACAACGATTCGGTCACGGCGATCGACCGCGTCACCCTGCGCAAGCGTTGGGAGCTCGGTGTCGGCGATCACCCACGCACGCTGGCGGTGGCTCCGGACGGATCCGTGTGGGTGGCCAACCAGGACGATGCGACGATCTCGGTGGTCGCC
>CALJUJ010000462.1 GCA_937975525.1 uncultured bacterium | reverse complement strand
CAGCATGCCGCGGAACTCCCGATCGTCGCGGAAGTCGACGGCCCAACCCAGGAGGGGTCTCAGCCCGAGCTAGCCCCCGCTGGAGAGATCTGACGTCCGCGACGTGAATGACCCCGAGAGCCCCCGCTGCGTTGCCGCCGGGACGTTAGCCGCTACAGAGCATGTCTCGCCTGCACCGCCGCTGTAGTGCCCGCCGTCTCGGCGGGTTGGAGCGATTGCCCCCCGCCGCAATGCCGCCGGGACGGCAGCCGCTACAGGGCTTGGCTTTCGGGTTCGATGGCGATGTCCGAAAACCGCCAGCATGGTAGGCTACGTCGCGCTAGCCAACGACCATGGAGATCGATCCCCACCGCTGCTACCGGGCGCTGCGGAGCCGCGACGCCCGCTTCGACGGTCGCTTCTTCACGGCGGTGCGCACCACCGGCGTGTACTGCCGGCCGGTCTGCCCGGCGCGGACGCCGAAGCGCGAGAACGTCGTCTTCTTCGCCTGCGCCGCAGCGGCCGAAGACGCCGGGTTCCGCCCCTGCCGTCGCTGCCGGCCGGAGACCTCCCCCGGCACCCCCGCCTGGCTGGGCAGCTCGGCGGTCGTCCGCCGCGCGCTGCGCCTGATCGAGTCGGGCGCACTCGACGACGCCAACGTCGCCGAGCTCGCGGCGCGGGTCGGCGTCGGCGATCGCCAGCTGCGACGCCTGTTCGCCTCCCACCTCGGCACCTCACCGCTCGCCGTCGCACGCACGCAACGAGCCCATCTCGCACGGCGCCTGCTCGACGAGACCGACCTGCGCGCGACCGACGTCGCCTTCGCCGCCGGCTACGGCAGCGTTCGCCGCTTCAACGAGGCGCTGCGGGAGACGTTCGGCGCATCGCCTTCGGCGTTGCGTCGCCGCCCTCTCGGCAAGCCTCGCGCCGGCGATCTGCAGCTGCGCCTGCCGTATCGCGAACCCTACGCCGCTGCCGCGTTGTTCTCGTTTCTCGCAACGCGCGCACTCCCGGGGGTCGAGTCCGCCTCGGCCGCCGCCTATAGGCGCGTCGTCGTCGCCACCGGCGGGCATGCCCTCGTCGACGTGCGGCCGCTGCCGGATCGACCGGCGCTGATCCTGCGCGTCCGCAGCGACGACGTACGCGGGCTCGCCGACATCGTCGCCCGTGCGCGCCGCGTCTTCGACGTCGGCGCCGATCCGCACGCGGTCGATTCCGAGCTCGGCGCCGATCCGGCGCTGGCGGCGCTCGTCCGCCGGCGGCCGGGATTGCGGCTGCCCGGCAGCTGGAGCTTCTTCGAGCTCGCCGCGCGCGCCGTGCTCGGGCAGCAGGTATCCGTCACGGCGGCGACGACGCTGGCGGCACGCCTGGTCGAGCGCTGCGGCGAACGACTCGGTCACTACGACGACGTCGATCGGGCGTTCCCGTCGGCGCAGGCCGTCCGCGCCGCCGACCTCGACGGGCTGGGCATCACCTCGGCGCGCGTGGCGACGCTGCGGGCGCTGGCAGCCGCCGTCGACGACGGTCGCGTCGGCGGTGACGACCGCGGCGACCTCGACGACGAGATCGCCCGGCTGACGGCGATTCCCGGGATCGGCCCGTGGACGGCGCACTACATCGCGATGCGCGGCCTCGGTGAGGTCGACGCGTTCCCGGCGGCAGATCTCGTCGTCCGGCGCATGCTCGGCAACGGACGGCCGCTGTCCGCGGCGGAATGCGAACGGCGTGCCGATCGCTGGCGACCCTGGCGAGCCTATGCCGTCATGCACTTGTGGAACGGCGCGAACGATCTTCGCGCCAAGGAGGCCCGATGAATCTACGCCACGCCATCTTCGACAGCCCCCTCGGAGCCATATCCGTCGTCGCCGGGGACGGTGGGCTCGAGCACATCCACTTCGATGCCGGCGATTCGCCGTTCGCGCCGCCGCCGGGCGCCCGCGCCGGACGCAACGCTCACCTCGACGCAGCGGAGCGCGAGCTGGCCGAGTACTTCGCCGGCACGCGGCGCAAGTTCGATGTGCCGCTCGCCGCCGCGGGGACCGCTTTCCAACGGCGGGTCTGGCGCGCATTGCTCGACATCCCCTACGGCTCCACCGACAGCTACGGAGCGATCGCGCAGCGCATCGGTCGACCGCGTGCCAGCCGCGCCGTCGGCGCCGCGAACGGCCGCAACCCGCTGCCGATCATCGTTCCCTGCCACCGCGTCATCGCCGCCTCGGGGTCGCTCGGCGGCTACACCGGCGGGGTGTGGCTGAAGCGGGCGCTGCTCGACCTCGAGCGTGGGCAGAGCGGATGCGCGCTTGCCGACCGCCGTCGCGGGGTGGCTTGACTCCGCCGGCGCCTGCCCCCTCAATCGGGCCCATGCTCTTGCCCGTCCTCGTCATCCACGGTGGCGCCGGCCGGCCGGCCCGCGAGCTCGCCGCCGCGCAACGCGCGGGCGCCGGTGCGGCGCTCGACGCCGGTTGGTCGGTCCTCTGCGCCGGCGGCAGCAGCCTCGACGCCGTGTGCGCCGCCGTGCGCGTCCTCGAAGATGCGCCGGAGTTCAACGCCGGCCACGGCTCGTGCCTGACCGCCGACGGTACCGTCGAGATGGACGCTTCGGTCATGGAGGGAACGACTCTGGGCGCCGGCGCGGCGGCGCTGCTGCGCGGAGTGCGCAATCCGGTCGACGTCGCACGCGCGCTGCTCGACCAGGGCGGCCCGGTCTTTCTCGCCGGCCCCGCCGCCGAAGCCTTCGCAGCCGAACGCGGGCTCCCGGTCTGCCATCCCGAAGAGCTCGTCACGGAGCGCCAGCGCGCGGCCTGGCAGCGCTCCGAGCTGGGGTTGAACACCGGGACGGTCGGCGCGGTGGCGGTCGATGCGCACGGCCGGACCGCGGCGGCGACGTCGACGGGTGGCGTCATGGGCAAGCCATCCGGACGCATCGGCGACAGCCCGATCGTCGGTGCCGGAACCGCCGCCGACGACACGCTCGGCGCGGCGTCCGCCACCGGCGAGGGCGAGGCGATCCTGCGCTTCGGACTCGCTCGCGCCGCGCTCGCCGCGCTGCATGATGGCTGCGATCCGGCGTCCGTCGCCGCCGCAGCGGTCGCTGATCTCGAGCGCCGCACCGGTGGGCGCGGTGGGCTCATTCTCGTCGACCCGCTCGGCCGCATCGGCCAGGCACAGTCGACGCCGGCGATGACCTGGGGCTGGATGCGTGCCGATCGCAGCAAGCCGCAGATCTCGATGTAGGCGATCGCACCGTGGACGAAGAAGCCATCTACGCGGTCTACGCCGAGTTGTTCGCCGGGCTCGAGCGTCTCGGTCCGGGATCGCGTGCATAGCCGCTAGCATCGCTCGCCTGCGTCGGCGAGGCGCTGCCGCGGGCGCCGGCC
>CALJUJ010000461.1 GCA_937975525.1 uncultured bacterium | reverse complement strand
CGAAGCCGATCGGCACGAGGACGACGTTGCGCACGCCGTCCGCGGCGAGCGCCTCGAGGTGATCATTGACGTCGGGCTCGAGCCAGGGCTGTGACGGCGGACCGCTCCGGCTCTGAAACACGAGATCCCACGCCTGGGCGCGGCCGACGGCTTCCGCGACCAAGCGGGCGGCTTCGCGCAGCTGATCCTCGTAGGCGCAGCCGGTCGCCATCGTCCGCGGGATGCTGTGCGCGCTGAAGAGAAGACGAGCGTCGCCGGCCGCATCGCCGAGCGCGGCGCGGGTTCGCTCGACCATGGTCTCCAGGAAGCCGGGATGGTTCCAGTAGGGGCGGATCTTCTCGATCACGGGCGCACGCTCGCCGACCGCCGCGCGCGCTCTCTCGATGTCCTCCAGATACTGACGGCAACTCGAGTAGGAGCTGTACGCCGACGTTGCGAAGGCGAGCGCGCGCCGCACCCCGTCCGCCGCCATTTCGCGTACGGTGTCCTCGACGTAGGGTGCCCAGTTGCGGTTGCCCCAGTAAACCGGCAGCGGCGGCCCCTCGCGATCGAAGGAAGAGCGAATCGCATCGAGCAAGTCGCGGTTGATCGCGTTGATCGGGCTCACGCCGTCGTAGAGGTAGTACTGCTCGGCCACGGTCTCGAGGCGTGCTCGCGGGATGTTGCGGCCACGGGTGACGTTCTCGAGAAACGGGATCACGTCTTCGCGGCGTTCGGGACCTCCGAACGACAGTAGTAGCAGGGCGTCGTAGGGGCGTGCATCGGTCATGCGTTCTCCATGTCGCGGCCGGGCTCAGGGGCGAAACCGCCAGCGGTCCCCGAGCGTAGCGAAGTCGCGGTATCCCAGAAACAGAAGGGGATGCTCCTGGGCGGGCCGCCGGCCACGGTGGACGTGGACGACGTCGAACAAGAACACGGCGTGGTCGCCGTCCGACGCGTCGACTTCGTGGATCACACGCAGCTCGAAGGCTGCCAGGGCGCCGCTCACGCGCCCGGTGGTAGTGAGCGCCGCCGCCGGCTCCAAGACGAAGCCGAGCCTCTTCTTCTTGTCGCGCCGGCGTCCCGACGAATAGCCGGCGCGGACGATGCGCTCGCGGTCCGACCAGTCGAAGTAGTGTAGGATCGCTTCGCGGTGCCGATTCAGCAGCTCCAGGCTGTAGTTCCTGCGATCGATCGCGGCGATGAAGCGAAACGGATCCTTCGACACCGGTGTCGCCCAGGCGATGGGAAAGACGTTGTCTCCCACCGCCATCAGGGCCAGGTGCATCGGGTAGAAGGCCGAGTAGTAGCGAGCCCGCGTGTCTGCGGGGTTCGTCGCGGTCGGGTCGACGGTCGTGGTCATCGAAGCCGTCGCCGCAGCTCTAGAGAAACCATGGCTGCCAATGTGTCCGCTACCGCGCGCCAGACAAGCCCGACCACCCTTTCGACTGCCTGCCTTGTTCGGCGGTTCTTTCGCGGTACGACAGATGCATCCGATTCCGAGGAGGAACCATGGCCGCTTCCACTGCAACCGTTCGTGAGCTCCCACGCGCACATCGTCTCGAGCCCGCCCCGCCGCCCGTTGCCCGACCTGAAGTCGATCTACCGCGCATCGAAGCGGCCGTGCGCGAGATCCTCGCCGGCCTCGGCGAGGACCCGGACCGCGACGGGCTGCTCGACACGCCCCGCCGCGTCGCCAAGGCGTACGCCGAGATGCTGTCCGGCCTGCGTGAGGACGCGGCCGACCACCTCGGTCGGGTCTTCGAGCACCAGACCCGCGGCGACGACCTCGTCGTCGTCCGCGACATCGAGTTCAGCAGTCTCTGCGAGCACCATCTGCTTCCGTTCGTCGGCAAGGCGCAGGTGACGTACCTTCCGGAGCACGGCAAGGTCGTCGGCCTCAGCAAGATCGCGCGCACGGTCGACGTCTTCGCGCGACGTCCGCAGCTGCAGGAGCGTCTGACCGCGCAGATCGCCGACGCGATCGAGGAGCACCTCGGAGCGCGTGGGGTCGCGGTCATCATCGAAGGCCGGCACATGTGCATGAGCGTGCGCGGCGTGCGCAAGCCGGGAGCCGACATGGTGACTACGGCGTTTCGCGGTTTGCTCGAGCGCAACCACGCGCTCCGCGAGCAGGCCGTCGGAATGCTGCGGCATCGATCGTCCTGGTGAACGTGGCGGGGGGTGCTCTCGGGGCAGCCTCGGGTCGACGCGCTTCGGCTGAAGCCGTGCGTGCTACAAGGGCGACATGTCGATGTCGCACCCCGTCGCCGTGGTCCTGGTACTGGCGCTCGTCCCCTGTTCGCCAGCCCGGGGGCAGGAGGCGGCCGAGCCAGGCATGGTCGATCGCGGTCATGCCAGCGTCAGCCGCGCCGTCACCGGGCTCGCCGCCACGGTCGACTCCTTCTTCTCCACCGACATCCACGAAGAGCGCTCGAACAAGACCCGCATTCGGATCGGCGGCGGCGTTCGGATCGCCGAGTTCGACGGCGTC
>CALJUJ010000460.1 GCA_937975525.1 uncultured bacterium | reverse complement strand
TGCATGTCGTCCGGGTGCATGCGGAGCAGGCTCGTCTCCGCGAGGTAGCCGTCGCCCTGAACGCCGGGCAGATGATGGTCCTGCGGCAGTTCGGGAACATGGCCAAGGACCTCGTCCGTCACAACACCGAGCTCTTCGCCGCGCAGGTCATGCCGCAGGTTGCCGGCCTCTTCGACGACGAGTGGGAGAACCATTGGTGGCCGCGACCGCTTGCGGCCGAACGGCGCATGGCCGAGCGGCCTGCGGCGCCTGCAGGTGTCGACGGATGACCCGCCCGCACGAGCGGTTCGTTTCGGTGGCGGGATGCCGGTGCCGCATCTGGGAGATGGGAACGGGCACGAAAGTCGGCTTTCTGGCTGGCTTTCGCGGAACGCCGTCGTGGACGCCCTTTCTCGATCGGCTCGCCGATCAGCACCGCGTCGTCGTGCCGTCCCTACCCGGCTTTCCGGGCTCGGAGCCGGGCGAGTTGGACGACACCATCGATTGGATCACGATGGCGCTCGACCTGCTCGAGGCGAGCGACCTGTGCGGCAGCGACCTCGTCGCCGAGTCGATCGGCGCGATGCTGGCCTTCGAAGCGGCAGCGGTGGCGCCCGGCGCCGTCCGCAGATTGGCTGCCATCGGACCGCTCGGCCTCTACGCAGCCGACGATCCCGTTCGCAACCCTTACCAGAGCCACATGCCCGACATTCCGGGGCTCCTGTGCCGTGACCCGAAGGCCTACACCAGCGCGTTCGCCGCGCGCGGACGCGACGCCGAGGCGCTGGCGGAGCACGAGATCGAGGCGGTTCGCGCCGACGAGGCGGCGGCCCGCCTGATCTGGCCGTTCGGCGATCGCGGACTCGCCAAACGCCTACGGCGCGTGACGGCGCCGGTGTTTCTGGTCTGGGGCGCCGACGACGCCATCGTTCCACCGAGCTACGCGCGGCGTTTCGCGGCGCGACTCGCCCGGTGTTCATCCGAGATCATCGCCGGAGCAGGACATCTGGCGAGCGTCGATGCCCCCGTCGCCGTCGCCGGCGCCGTGAGCCGCTTTTTTTCCGCCGCCGATCCCGCGCCGGGCCCTGCGGCGGCGTCGCGTTGAGCAAAACTAGAAAAGGAGAACCAAGAACATGCCTGTCGATCCCCAGAAGGCCATGGCCGCGGAAATGGCGTCGACCACGACCGAGTGGAGCCAGGACCAGGTCATCCTGTACCATCTCGGCGTTGGCGCCGGGTTCGAGCGGCCGACCGATACGGCCGAGCTGCAGTACACGTACGAGAAGGAGTTGAAGGTGTTGCCGAGCTTCGGGGTCGTCCCGACCTTCGGAGCGATGGGTGGCATGGCCGGGCTGCCGGGAATCGACATCAACTTCATGATGGTCCTGCACGGTGAGCAGGACCTGGAAGTGCACCGCTCGATTCCAACCTCCGCCCGGGTGACCAATCAGCCGCGGATTGCCGGCGTCTACGACAAGGGAAAGGCCGCCTTGATCATCATCGAGGTGGACACGACGCTCGAGTCGGGAGAGAAGTTGTTCACCAATCGCTTTAGCATCTTCGCTCGCGGCGAGGGCGGCTTCGGCGGTGATGCCGGCCCCAAGGCGAGCCATGCCGCACCGGAACGAAGCCCGGATGAAGTCGTCGAGACACCGACGTTTCCGCAGCAAGCGCTGCTGTACCGATTGTCGGGAGACAAGAATCCGCTCCACGCCGACCCCGAGTTCGCCAAGCTCGGGGGATTCGGTGTGCCGATCCTACACGGGTTGTGCTCGTACGGGATCGTCTGCAAGGCCGCCGTGGATCGGATGCTGGGTGGCGACGTCGACCGGGTCGCACGGTATCAGGCACGCTTCGCAGGCGTGTTCTTTCCGGGCGAGACGATGCTGACCTCGCTCTGGCGCGAGGGGAACAGGATCCTGATCGCGGCTCACGCGAAGGAACGGCAAAGCCCGGTGATCAGCCATTGCGCCATCACCGTGCGCGACTAGGGAGCTACTACAATGTACGAGCAGATCCTCTTCGACGTCGAAGACCCGATCGCGACGATCACCCTCAATCGCCCGCAGACACTGAACGCATGGACGACCCGCATGGGCGCGGAGGTCAAGCATGCCATGGCGGCCGCCGAGAAGGACGAGCGGGTGGTCGCCATCGTGATCACAGGTGCCGGTCGCGGCTTCTGCGCCGGGGCCGACCTCAAGGACTTGAAGTCGATCAGCCTGGGACAAGGCGATGCGGGGGCCCCCCCCGAGCTCGATGCCGATCCGGGTGATCCAGAAGCGGGCGAGGACTTTCGCGGGACGTACACCTACCCCATGTCGATCGGCAAGCCGGTGATCGCGGCCATCAACGGGCCCATCGCCGGGATGGCCGTTCCCATCGCGCTTGCCTGCGACCTACGCTTCGCATCGGATCGTGCCGTGTTCACGACGGCGTTCTCGCGCCGGGGCCTCATCGCCGAGTGGGGCGTGAGCTGGCTCCTCGACCGGTTGGTCGGGCCGGCGCATGCGCTCGACCTCCTGCTCTCGGCGCGGAAGGTCGATGCCGCCGAAGCCGAACGGATCGGGCTGGTCAATCGAACCCTGCCGCACGACGAGCTCGTTCCATTCGTCCGCTCCTACGCACGCGAGCTCGCCGAACATTGCTCGCCGTCGTCGATGGCGACGATGAAGCGTCAAGTCTACCAACATCTGTCGGAGCGGCTCGGACCTGCCGAGAAGGATGCGATTCGGTTGATGTTCGGGACGTTCGAGAAGCCCGACTTTCGCGAGGGGGTGATGTCCTTCTTGGAGAAGCGAAAGCCGGCGTTTCAGCGCCTGTGAGGCTCTCGGCTGCCGGGCGGTGTCGCCCGCCCGGCAGCCGCGGTGTCGGCTACGACGACGGGCCCGTGGGTACGTCCTTGTAGGGGACGTTCTTGTCGGTGCGGATCTCCGGCGGCAGTCCCAAGACGCGTTCGGCGATGATGTTGCGCAACACCTCGTCGGTACCGCCGGCGATGCGCAAGCCGGGAATGGCGAGGTAGCGATCCTGCCAAGCACCAGCGCTCGCCGCGACCGTCGGGTCGCTGACCGCGGCGGCGGTTCCCTGCAGCTCCATGGCGAATTCCGCCATCTCTTGAATCAACACGCCGCCGACCAACTTGCCGAGACTGGCCTCGGGGCCGGGCGTCTTGCCCTGGGAAAGCGCGCTCTGCGTGCGTGCGGCGGTGAACTGCAGCCCCTTGGACGTGACGTAGAAATCGGCGATGCGCGCCCGCACGGCCCGATCCTCGAGCGCGGGACTTCCATCGACGACGGCGCGCCGCGCGAGCGCCAGCAGATCGCCGATACCGCCGCCGCCACCCGAGCCGGCGCCGATCGACGCGCGCTCGTTCATGAGTGTCGTCAGCGCCACCCGCCATCCGGCACCCACGTCTTCCAGGCGGTTCTCGTCGGGAATGCGCACGTCGCTGAAGAATACCTCGTTGAACCCCTGGCCGCCGTTGATCTGCGTGATCGGCCGCACCTCGATGCCCGGCGACTTCATGTCGACGACGAAGTACGTGAGCCCTTTGTGCTTCGGCAGGCTGGGATCGGTTCGGGTCACGAGGATGCCCCAGTCACAGAACTGGGCGCCCGTGGTCCAGATCTTCTGGCCGTTGACGATCCAGTCGTCGCCGTCGCGAACGGCCGAGGTGCGCAGTCCGGCGAGGTCGGAGCCCGCGCCGGGCTCGCTGAAGAGCTGGCACCAGATCTCCTCGCCGGACGCCATCTTCGGCAGCCACTCGAGCTTCTGTTTCTCGGTGGCGTGGGCCATGAGCGTCGGCCCCGCCATACCGATACCGATGCCGAAGATGTCGGGGGGCGTCTTGTAGCGCTTTTCTTCCTGCCCCCAGATGACGCTCTGGATGGGGGTTGCTTCCCGACCACCGTACTTTTTCGGCCACCGCAGGCACGCCCAGCCGGCGTCGGACTTTCTCTTCTGCCAGGCCTTGCACGCGGCGAGCGTCTCGTCGTCGATACGCTCGCCCAGCGCCGCGCCGGGCGCGTCGTCGGGGCCGCGCAGCTCGGTGTTCGCGTCGAGCCAGCTGCGAACGGTGGCACGAAACTCGGCTTCTTCGGGGGTGTCGTTGAAATCCATGGCTTCGACCCTTCCGACAGCGGCTAGGCAGCCGCTGCACTCTCCTTCTCCTCGATGCGTTGGACGAGCTTCTCCTTCCAGCTGCTCGTCGTGCCCAGCACGGACGACAGCAGCTTGGAGCGCCGGTAGAACAGGTGACAATCGTACTCCCAGGTGTAGCCCACACCGCCGTGCATCTGGATCATGTCACGCGCGACCGCGTCGAAGGCTTCACTGGCCGAGATGCGCGCGAGGCAGGCAGCGATCCCCAGCTCGGGGTTGTCGTGACTGAGGGCCCAGGCGCCGTAGTAGCAGTTGGAGCGCGCCAGCTCGATGGCGCACCACAGGTCGGCGAGCCGATGCTTGAGGGCTTGGAACGATGCGATCGGGCGGCCGAACGCATACCGCTGCAAGGTGTATTCGCGCGTGATCTCGAAGGCACGGGCCGCCGAGCCGATCTGCTCGAAAGCAAGCAGAACGGCCGCCCGGTCGAGAAGCCGATCCGTCATCGCCTGGCCAGCACCAGCCGTACCCAGCAGAGTCGCCGGAGCTCGTTCGAACGTGATGCGGCCGAGCGGCCGACTCGGGTCGAAAGATTCGAGCGTTTCACGCTGGACGCCGTCGCCCTCGAGGTCGACGATGACCCAGCTGAGGGCGTCGTCGTGGCGGGCGACGACGATCGCTGCATGCGCGGACGCGCCGTCGAGCACCGGCATCTTGGTGCCCGTCAAGGTGCTGCCGTCGAAGCGCGCCTCACTCCCGGCAGCACCGTTCTGTCCCGCACGCTCGGCGAAGGCGAGGGTGAGGATGCGCTCGCCGGCGGCGATCCGCGGTAGCCACTCGCGTCGCTGTTCCTCCGAGCCAGCGAGGAGCAGCGCCTCGGTTCCGAGGTAGGCCGTCGACGCGAAGGGGATGGGGGCAAGCGACCGACCGACCTCCTCGGCGATGACGGCCAATTCGAGATGGCCGAATCCGGCGCCGCCGTGCTCTTCGGGAATCGTGGTGCCGAGCCAGCCGAGCTGCGCAGCACCTTTCCAGAGCTCCTCGTCGAACGGACGTTGGGACTCGAGAACGGATCGGCACGTGCTGAGGGGCGAGCTCTCGCGAAGGAAATCGCGAGCCGCTTCCTGCAGCATTTTCTGGTCGTCGGAGAAATCGAAGTTCATGGCCCTCCTCGTTGACGCAACGGCTTCGTGCTCCGTCCTATCGCGGACGGAGCGCGAGTCCAGCGTTCCAGTGCAAGCGTGCGGCGACGCTAGGAGAGGACAGGAACTAAATCAAGTGATTTAGGCCGGGGCGTCGGCCTTGCCGGCCTGCTCGAGTCGAGCCCAGCTGTCACGCAGCGAGACGCTGCGGTTGAACATGGGATTCTCGGGCAAGGAATCGCGGGCATCGATGCAGAAATACCCTTGCCTTTCGAATTGGTAGGCCTGCCCTGGCGCAGCGGTCGCGAGGCTCGGCTCGAGCTTGCAGCCGCGCAACACCTGGAGGGACGCGGGATTGAGGTCGTCGCGAAAGTCGCGCTCCTTGCCGGGGCTCGGCACCGCGAAGAGCCGGTCGTACAATCGCACCTGGGCTTCGACGGCGTGGGGCGCGGACACCCAGTGCAGCGTTGCCTTCACTTTGCGACCGTCCGGAGAATCCCCACCGCGCGAGGCCGGGTCGTAGGTGCAGCGCAGCTCGACGACCTGTCCTTCGGCGTCCTTCACGACGTCGGTGCAGGTGATGAAGTAGGCGTACCGAAGTCGAACTTCGCGACCCGGCGAGAGGCGGAAGAACTTCCGCGGAGGGTCTTCGCGGAAGTCGTCCTGCTCGATATAGAGCACGCGTGAAAAAGGGACCTTGCGGGTGCCGGCGGCGGCGTCTTCCGGGTTGTTGACGGCGTCGAGCTCCTCGACCTGACCCTCCGGGTAATTCTCGATCACCACCCGCAGCGGCCGCAGCACCGCCATCGCCCGGGGTGCGGTACGATTCAGCTCCTCGCGCAACGACTGCTCGAGCATCGCGATGTCGACGACGCTGTCCTTCTTCGTGACCCCGACCTGCCGGCAGAACTGGCGGATCGACGCCGGGGTGTAGCCGCGGCGGCGATAGCCCGCGATCGTCGGCATGCGCGGATCGTCCCAGCCGTCGACATGGCCGTCGTCGACCAGCTGCTTGAGCTTGCGCTTGCTCAGGACGGTGTAGGTCAGGTGCAGCCGGGCGAACTCGATCTGTTGGGGGTGGCATGGCGTCGCCAACTCGTCGAGGAACCAGTCGTACAACGGCCTGTGGTCCTCGAACTCGAGCGTGCACAGCGAGTGCGTGATCCCCTCGAGCATGTCGGACAAGCAATGCGTGAAGTCGTACATCGGGTAGATGCACCACGCGTCGCCGGTACGGTGATGGTGGGCGCGACGGATACGGTAGATCGTCGGATCGCGCATGTTCATGTTCGGCGAGGCCATGTCGATCTTGGCGCGCAGCACCTTGGCGCCGTCGGGGAACTCGCCGGCCCGCATGCGCCGGAAGAGATCCAGGTTCTCGTCCACACCGCGATCGCGAAACGGGCTGTCGCGCCCCGGCTCCGTGAGCGTTCCACGGTAGGCGCGAATCTGGTCGGCATCGAGGTCGTCGACGTAGGCCTTGCCCTTGCGCACGAGCTCCTCGGCGAAGGCGTAGAGCTGCTCGAAGTAGTCCGATGCGAAGAACAGCTTGTCGCCCCAATCGTAGCCGAGCCAGCGCACGTCCTCCTGGATCGACTCGACGAAGGCGACCTCTTCCTTGGTCGGGTTGGTATCGTCGAAACGCAGATGGCAGACGCCGTCGTTCTCGGCGGCGACGTCGAAGTTCAGGACGATCGACTTGGGGTGACCGATGTGAAGGTAGCCGTTCGGCTCCGGGGGAAACCGGGTCACGACGCGGCCGGCGTTCTTTCCCGAGCCGACGTCGCGCGCGACGATCTGGCGAATGAAGTCGGGGGCTCTGCCTGCGTCGCTGCTCATGTTCGTCCTGCTCCTGCCATTGCAATGAAGCGCCATGCATACGCCAGAACGGCGATCGGGTGAAGCACCGGAACGGCGGTGCCGTTGCCCCGGCTGGACCCCTGCGGGGATCGAACGGGCGAGGCCTCGCTTGCCGCACGGCCGGCAGCGCTCGCGACCGCGCTCGACCTACTCCCTTTCGCGACGATCGTCCGCCACCGCTTCATCGTCCAGGA
>CALJUJ010000459.1 GCA_937975525.1 uncultured bacterium | reverse complement strand
CCCTCCTCCAAGTGTGGCACGGCGTCACCGAGGAGGTGACGGGAGTCGATCTCGTCGATTGGATGATTCGCACCGCTGCGGGAGATCCTCCGGACCTGGACGCCTACCAGCATGCGCCGCGCGGGCACGCGATCCAGGTTCGCCTCTATGCCGAGGACCCCAACAAACAGTTCCAGCCGTCGAGCGGATTGCTCACGGAAGTGGAGCTCCCCGTCTCCGCGCGCGTCGATGCGTGGATCGAATCGGGCACCGAGGTTCCCCCCAACTACGATCCCATGCTCGCGAAGATCATCGTCCATGGTGACGACCGTGCCGACGCCCTCGCGCGCATGGGCGCCGCCCTCGAGACGACGCGGGTGCACGGCGTCGAAACCAATCTCGACTATCTGCGCCAGGTCGTCGCCTCCGACGTCTTCGCCGACGGCCTGCAGTACACACGCTTTCTCGCTGGATTCGACTACCGGCCGGCGACGATCGACGTTCTCCAGCCAGGCACGCAATCCACCGTACAGGACTGGCCCGGCCGACTCGGCTTCTGGGACGTCGGCGTCCCGCCTTCGGGGCCGATGGACGCTCTTTCGTTCCGCCTCGCCAACCGCATCGTCGGCAACCCCGAGGGAACGGCCGGGCTCGAGTTGACGATGACGGGTCCGACCCTACGCTTCAACCATGACGCCATCGTCGCGCTCACCGGCGCGGCGATGGCGGCGACGCTCGACGGCGAAGACGTAGCCTATGGGAAGGCCTGCGTCGTTCGTGCGGGTCAAACGCTGCGCCTGCGCTCGATCGCAGGGCCCGGTATGCGTTCCTACTTGGCTGTGCAGGGCGGCATCGATGTCCCCGAGACCATGGGTAGCCGCGCCACCTTCACGCTCGGCGGCTTCGGTGGCCACGGTGGCCGGGTCCTGCGCAGCGGTGACGTTCTTCACTTCGCGTCGGATGGGCTCTCCGCGGATCGCTGTGACGACCTTCCCGCATCCCTGGTTCCGCGCCTCGACCATCGTTGGGACATCGACGTCGCCTACGGGCCTCACGGCGCGCCCGATTTCTTTACGGAGGCGGATATCGAAACGTTCTTCGCCACCTCCTGGGAGGTACATTACAACTCGAGCCGCACGGGAGTGCGGTTGATCGGTCCCAAGCCGCAGTGGGCCCGACGAGAGGGCGACGAGGCAGGGCTACACTCGGCGAACAACCACGACTGCGCGTATGCGATCGGCAGCGTCGACTTCACCGGCGACATGCCGGTGATTCTCGGTCCCGACGGCCCGAGCCTCGGTGGCTTCGTGTGCCCGGTGACGATCGTGCAGGCGGAGCTGTGGAAGGTCGGGCAGCTGCGTCCGGGGGACCGTGTGCGCTTTCGCTGCATCTCCGCCGCCGAGGCCATGCGCCGCGAGCAGGGGCAGGCCAGCGCGATTCGCGAGCTACGTGATCCGTCAGTAGCGGCGCCGACGATCCATCTACAGGCGGGCGTCGCGGCGACGCCCGTCCTCGAAGAGCTGCCAGCGACCGAGTCGCGACCCGCGGTCGTGATCCGTCAGGCCGGTGACCGCAACGTCCTCGTCGAGTACGGACCGCTCGTGCTCGACCTCAATCTGCGCTTCCGCGTGCACGCGCTGATGCAGTGGCTCGAGCGCGCCGGGTTGCCCGGGATCATCGACCTGACACCGGGTATACGCTCGCTACAGGTTCACTTCGACACCGATGCGGTCACCCAACGGCAGCTGATCGACGCCCTCCTCGACGCGGAGAAGCAGCTGCCGCCGGTGAACGAGATGAAGGTTGCCAGCCGCATCGTTCACCTCCCACTGTCGTGGGACGATCCATCGACACGCCTCGCCATCGACAAGTACATGCAGTCCGTCCGCACGGATGCCCCTTGGTGTCCCAGCAACATCGAGTTCATCCGCCGCATCAACGGACTGGATTCGGTCGACGACGTGCGCGACATCGTCTTCTCGGCGAGCTACCTGGTCATGGGCCTCGGCGACGTCTACCTCGGTGCGCCAGTGGCGACGCCACTCGACCCGCGCCATCGCCTGGTCACGACGAAGTACAACCCCGCACGAACTTGGACTCCCGAGAACGCCGTCGGCATCGGCGGCGCCTATCTCTGCGTCTACGGGATGGAAGGACCGGGCGGATACCAGTTCGTCGGCCGCACGATCCAGATGTGGAATCGTCATCGGCAGACGGCCGACTTCGTCGACGGCAAGCAGTGGTTGCTGCGCTTCTTCGACCAGCTGCGCTTCTACCCGGTCTCGGCCGACGAGCTCGAGCGATTGCGCATGGATTTCCCGCACGGGAAGTTCGCCCTGCGCGTCGAGGAGAGCGAGCTCGATCTGAGCGCCTACCAGCGCTTTCTGAGCGAAGAGGCGCAGTCCATCGCGGCGTTCAAGGAGCGCCAACAGACCGCCTTCGAGGCGGAGCGCGAACGCTGGGCGGCGAGCGGTCAGGATCAGGTCGAGGTGACCGACGTTCCGGGTGACTCCGCTTCGGCCGACGCTGGGCTCGACATCCCCGCGGGGTGCATAGCCGTGGCGTCGTCGGTCACCGGCAGCATTTGGTCGATCGACGTTGCGGCAGGAGACCGCGTCGCCGAAGGCTCGACGCTCGTGGTCGTCGAGGCGATGAAGATGGAGGTTCCCATCGAAGCGGACGGTGGCGGCGTCGTCGAGGAGATCCTGTGCACACCGGGTAGCTCGGTGGCAGCCGGACAGGCGCTGGTGCTCCTGCGCCTCGACGCCTGAAACGGGAGGCTGCCGTGATCGAAGCGGACCACTCCTTCACGATCGGAGCGTTGCGCGAGGGCTACCGCGCCGGCCGTTTCGTGCCCGCGGACGTCGTGACGCTGGCACTCCAACGCATCGACGCCGATTCGGCGCGCAACGTGTGGATCAGCTACTCGACCCGCCAATCGTTGGACGCCCTCCTGCGACGGCTCGCCGATCTCCATCCGGACGACCTACCCCTCTACGGAATCCCGTTCGCCATCAAGGACAACATCGACCTGGAAGGGGTGGCGACGACGGTCGCCTGCCCGGCCTTCGCCTACACTCCCGACCGGTCGGCGACCGTGGTGGAGAAGCTCGTCGCGGCCGGCGCGATTCCGATCGGCAAGACGAACATGGATCAGTTCGCTACCGGTCTGGTCGGCACGCGCTCGCCCTATGGCACATGCGCCAATGCGTTCGACCAGCGCTTCATCGCCGGCGGCTCGAGCTCGGGCTCGGCGGTGGCCGTGGCGCTCGGCCAGGTGGCCTTCGCCCTCGGCACCGATACGGCCGGCTCGGGCCGCGTGCCCGCGGCGTTCAACAACCTCGTTGGGGTGAAACCGACCTGCGGCCGCCTCAGCACCCGCGGCGTCTTCCCGGCCTGCCGGACGCTCGACTGCGTGTCGATCTTCGCGCTCACGGTGGACGACGCCCGCCATGTGCTGCAGGTGGCCGAGGGATTCGACGCCGCAGATCCGTTCTCGCGTCGGATCCCCGCGCAGGCGCCGCGCCGCCTTCCGCGCGCGGGCTTGCGTGTCGGGGTTCCGCCGCAGGCACAGCTGTCCTTCTTCGGAGACGAAGGCTACGCGGCGGCGTTCGCGCGGGCGATGGAACGCTGGCGCGCGTTGGGGGCGACGCTCGTGGATTTCGATTTCGAGCCCTACGCACAGGCCGCGCGGCTTCTCTACGAGGGACCGTGGTTGGCCGAACGAGTGCTTGCCGTCGGCGACTTCCTTCGCGACCACGCCGACGAGATCCTGCCGGTCACGGCTAAGGTCATCGCCGCCGGAGCGGACGGGCGAGCGACCGATGCGTTCGCTGCACGCTATCGACTCGCCGAGCTGCGCCGGCGGACGGAGTCGACCTGGAGCTCCGTCGATGTGGCGCTCATTCCCACCGCGGGAACGATCTATCGAGTCGACGAGATCGAGCGAGACCCGATCCACCTGAACTCGACGCTCGGCACGTACTGCAACTTCATGAACCTTCTCGACCTCAGCGCAATCGCGCTCCCTGCCGGCTTTCGCGACGACGGGTTGCCGTTTGGAGTCACCCTGTTCGCGCCTGCCTTCCGTGACGACGCGCTGCTCGATCTGGGGCGCCGCTGGCAGGCGCACGCGGGCTGGCCGCTCGGGGCAACCGGCAAGCTTCGTCCGGTCGATCCAATCCCCGCCGCCGATGATTGCGACGGGAGGGTCGAGGTCGTCGTTTGCGGCGCACACATGGAAGGGTTGCCGCTGAACTCCCAGCTCACGGACCGTGGTGCGGAGTTGGTTGGGCGCACGCGCACCGCACCCCGATACCGCTTCTACGCGCTCGCCGGTGGCCCCCCGGAGCGCCCTGGCCTCGTGCGCACGCACGAAGCGGCCGTGAGCGTCGCCGTCGAGGTGTGGCGCATGCCGATCGACCACTTCGGCAGCTTCGTCGCCGGTATCCCGGCGCCGCTCGGCATCGGTAAGGTCGAGCTCGTCGATGGCACCTGGGCTTGCGGATTCCTCTGCGAGAGCCACGCGCTCGCGGACGCGGTCGACATCAGCGCGCTCGCCGATTGGCGTGAGTATCTTCAGCAACGTCGATCGTCGCCGTAGGGCTTGCCTTCCCGACTTCGGGTAGAGATGTTGCGGGAGCCGCCGGCATCGCTGGCGACGAAGGAACGCGCCGTGAAAGACATCCTTCTCGTATCCGCGGGCTGGGTCCACCCGCCCTACCGAGGTCGAAAGATCCTCGCCGAGACGCTGCAAGCGATGCCGGGCTACCGCTTCGAGGAGGTGTCGCGCATCGAGGAGGCAGTTGCCAGGCCGCTCGGAGAGGTCGCGGCGATGGTCTTGTACTACCACCACCGCAGCGATGCTCTGCCCGACGCCGATCTCGACGCCTTCCGCAACTACGTCCGCGAAGGCGGCGGCGTGCTCGCGGTTCACTCCGCGACCGCGTCCTACAAGAAGACGCCCGCGTACTTCGAAGTCGTCGGCGGGCGCTTCGTCGGTCACGGCCCGGTGCATGCGATCGATGTCTCGCCGGCGTCGCCGGCGTCACCGATCTTCGCCGAGATTCCCGCGTTCACCGTCGTGGACGAGCTCTACCTGCACGAGTTGCAGCCCGGGCTCGACGTGCATTTCGAGGCCGTCCACGAGGGCAAGCGCGAGCCGATGGTTTGGACGCGAACCTATGGGCGGGGACGGGTCTGCTACACCTGCCCCGGGCATCGCTCGGCGTCGATGCGCGTGCCCGAAGTGCAGGAGATCCTGCGCCGCGGGCTGGCATGGGTGTGTGGCGACGCCTGAGTGCTTCCACAGCCTCGGCGACGAGG
>CALJUJ010000458.1 GCA_937975525.1 uncultured bacterium | reverse complement strand
CCGCCTGCGTCGAGGTCGATTCCGACCTCCTCGTGGGTTTCGCGCGCCGCGGTGGCCAGCAGACTCGGGTCTTCCGCCTGCATCCGGCCGCCGGGAAGCGCCATGTGGCCCGACCACGGATCGCCATGGCGTTCGGCCCGGCGAATGGCCAGGAACTCGACGCCGCCCGTGCCTTCCTGCAGGACCACGGCCACGGCGGCGCGGGCGACCGGCTGGTCGACGATTTCTGCCGGGCGGTAGTGACGCAGCGATTCACGGATCGTCGGGATTTCCATCGCGGGCGCAGGCTTCGGGGCGGGTTCGACGGGCAGCGGGTCGGCTCGAGTCACCCTCGTACCCTGTGGCGACGCTAGAGGGGCCGAATCGGCGAGTCAAGATCGGCGTGCGAGGACTTTTTCCCGGCACGGGATTGCGCTATCTTCTGCTGGATTCGGAGGTAACGATGGCGAGAATCACCGTGGAAGATTGTCTGGAGCGCGTCCCGAACCGCTTCGAGCTCGTGCTGGTCGGCGCACGTCGGGCGAAGCAGCTTCTCAAGGGAGCACGGCCTCTCGTCGAGACCGACAACAAAGAGGTGGTCACGGCGCTACGCGAGATCGCCTCTGGCTCCGTTCGACTCACCTACGAGCACCTTGACGCCCCCGCAGCGTAAGCGCTGCCGATTTCTCGACCGGCGCCCATCCCGGCGGCGCCGATCGCCCTCATCTCGGGAGCACCCCGCCTTTGGCTGCGACCAAGAAGCCTGAGACCGATTCCGCGGCACCCAAGCTTCCGGCACCCGTCGCGGGCGCGTCCCCGGCCGATGAATCGGGCGGCGGTCGGGCCTCTGCGGTCGTCCCCTACGATCCGCTGCAGCGTTACCTCAGCGAGATCCGACGCTATCCCGTGCTGTCCCGCGAGGAGGAGCACGAGCTCGCCGTCCGCTACAAGGAACACGACGATCTCGACGCGGCGTACCGCCTCGTCACCGCCAATCTGCGATTGGTGGTGATGATCGCCCGCGAGTACCAGCGCGCGTTTCGCAACCTTCTCGATCTCGTGCAGGAAGGGAACATCGGCCTCCTCGAGGCCATCAAGAAGTTCGATCCGTACCGCGGGATCCGCTTTCCGTCCTACGCGGTCTGGTGGGTGCGGGCCTACATCATCCGCTACATGATGAACAATTGGCGCATGGTGAAGGTCGGCACGACCCAGGCTCAACGCAAGCTCTTCTTCAACCTGCAGAAGGAAAAGGATCGCCTGGAAGCGGAGGGCTTCCGACCCGGCCCCAAGCTTCTGGCACAACGGCTCGACGTCAAGGAGTCCGAGGTCGTCGAGATGGAGCAGCGACTCTCGTCGCGGGACCTTTCGGTCGATGCCCCCGTCGATGCCGAAGACGGGGCGACGATGCTCGACTTCCTCGCCAGCGGCGAGAGCACGGCCGAAGAGAGCTTCGCGGTCGCCGAGACGCGCGACTTCATCGGGCAGAAGATCCGCGAGTTCGGCGCGACGCTCGAAGGCAAGGAAAAAGTGATCTTCGATGAGCGCCTGATGGCCGAGCAGCCGCTGACGCTTCAGGACATCGGCGACCGCTACGGAATCAGCCGGGAGCGCGTCCGCCAGATCGAGGAGCGGATCAAGAAGAAGCTCCGTGCGTTCCTCCTCGCCGAGAGCCCCGACCTCGAAGACGCCGTCGTCGACATCATCAGCTGACGCGCCGCCAACTGCCTTGCGGGCTTCGGCACCCGTCTATATAGTTCGCGAACCTCAACCACAGACGAGAGGGCGAATGGCGCAAATGCACGGCGGGCGGGTGGTAGCGAAGGCTCTGAAGGCCGAGGATGTAGCGTTCGTTTACACCCTCTGCGGCGGACACGTGATGCCCATCTACGATGGCTGCATCGACGAGGGCATCGGGGTGATCGACGTCCGCCACGAGCAGACCGCAGCCCACGCCGCCGACGGTTGGGCGCGCGTGACCGGGCGCCCCGGCGTCGCCATCGTCACCGCCGGGCCCGGCCTCACCGACGCGGTCACCGGCGTTGCAAGCGCTCACCGGGCCAACATCCCGATGTTGCTCATCGGCGGGCAGGGGCCACGGCCGTTCGCCGACATGGGGTCCCTACAGGACATGAACCACGTCGAGCTGATGCGACCGATCACCAAGTGGTCGGTCGCCGTGCCCGAAGGAAGACGCCTTGCCGAGTACGTGTCGATGGCCTTCCGCATCGCCACCAGCGGCCTCCCGGGCCCCGTCTTCCTGGAGATGCCGATCGACCAGCTGTTCCATTCCTATGAGGAATCGGAGCTGGTGTTCCCGACGCAGTACCGCACCCAGGCCGGGGTCGCGGGCGATCCCGCCTACGTCGAGAAGGCGTTCGAGTTGCTCAAGCGCGCGGAGCGGCCCGTGGCGCTGGTGGGCAGCCAGCTGCGCTGGTCTCCCCGGCGCGAGGCCTATCCGAAGTTCGTCGAAGCGTTCGGCATGCCGATCTACGTCAACGGACTCGGCCGCGGCTCGCTGCCGCCCGACCATCCGCACTTCTTCTCGCGCACTCGCAAGGATGCGCTCAAGCAGGCCGACGTCGTCATGATCTTCGGCACGCCGCTCGACTTCCGCCTCGGCTACGGCAAGGAAACGCACTTCAATCCCGAAGCCGCCATCATCCAGGTCGACCTCGACGGCGCCGAGATCGGACGCAACCGCCCGATCGATTGCGGCATCGTCGGCGACACCGGGCTCGTCATGGAGCAGCTGACGGCGCTCGCGGCGGCGCAAGGATTCAGCGCGACCATGGTGAAGCCATGGCTCGATTCGATCCGCGCCAAGGAGCAGCAGAAGCTGGAAGCCACCCGGCCGGAGCTCGAGTCCGAGGACGTGCCGATCAATCCGCTCCGCGCGTGCCACGAGATTGCCAAGGCGTTCGGCCCCGACACGACGTACATCGGCGACGGCGGCGACTTCGTCGCGACCGCGGCTTCCGTGCTGCCGATCTACGAGCAGGGACAGTGGCTCGATCCCGGCCCGCTCGGGACGCTGGGCGTCGGCCCTGGTTACGCAATGGCCGCCAAGCTGGCCAAGCCCGACAAGCCGGTCGTCATCGTCTACGGCGATGGTTCTTTCGGGCTCCACGGCCTCGAGTTCGAAGCCATGGTGCGCCAGAAGATCAACGTCATCGGCATCATGGGCAACGATGCCGCGTGGCAACAGATTCGTCGCGGACAGGTCCAGATCTACGGCAGCGAGCGCGCGGTGGCGACCGGTCTCGACTACACGCGCTACGACAAGGTAGTCGAGGCGCTCGGTGGTCACGGTGAGTACGTCGAACGCCCCGAAGACATCGGCCCGGCGATCGCGCGCACGCTGGCGGCCGGCAAGCCGGGCCTGGTCAACATCAAGATCGGGCGCAGCGAGTTCCGTAAGGACGCGATCTCCATCTGAGGCGGCGGGCGGGGAGCGACGAATCGACACGGGAGCACCGGGGCTGGCGTGATGCGCAACAAGACCGCTGCCGCGATCGTGATCGGCAACGAGATCCTGTCCGGCAAGGTCATCGATGCGAACGCCGCCTTTCTCGCCAAGGAGCTCCGCTCCCTCGGGGTCGACCTGGTGCGCATCCTCGTCATACCCGACGACCTCGAGGTCATCGGCGCGACGGTGCGCGACTACTCTGCGCAGTTCGACGTCGTCTTCACGTCGGGCGGCGTCGGCCCGACCCACGACGACATCACGATGGCGGGGATCGCCCGCGGGCTCGATCGCGACCTCGTGCATCATCCGCTGCTCGTCGAGAAGCTGCGTGCGTACACGTCGGGCGAGCTCACCGGGCCCAAGTTGAAGATGGCCGAGGTGCCGGCCGGCGCCGAACCGATCTTCGACGGCGAATTGCCGTTCCCGGTGGTGCGCGTCGACAACGTCTACATCCTGCCTGGGATCCCGGAGCTTTTTCGCGAGAAGTTCCTGGCCATGCGGGCGCGCTTCGCGGTCGATCCGTTCTTCGTGCGCGTCGTCTACACGAGCGCTCCCGAGAGCGCGATTGCCGGCCACCTCAACGCAACGATCGCTGCGTTTCCCGAGTTGCTGCTCGGCTCATACCCGAAGCTGAGTGACCCCGACTACCAGGTGCGGGTCACGCTGGAATCGAAGAACGAAGACTACGTCAACCGTGCGCTCGAGCACCTCGTTTCGCGCCTGCCGGCCGAGGTGGTCGTGCGCACCGAGTGAATCAGGGAGGATGGGGATGTCCAAGATCACTGCGCTTGCGCGCCTTTCGGTGGGCGCTGCACTCGTCGCCGCGTTGGCGGCGTCGCCCGACGTTGCCCGCGCGGACGACTACGCTTCCGACGCTGGCTACGGCTTGCTCGCAACCCTCACGAACGTCGTCTACATGCCGACGAAGATCCTCTACGCAGCGGCCGGTGGTCTCGTCGGCGGTCTCGCCTACATCGCCTCGGCGGGGGACATCGAGACGGCGCAGGGGGTCTGGAGCCCGACGGTCGGCGGTGACTACGTTCTCACCGGTCGAATGCTGCGCGGAGACGATCCGATCTTCTTCGTCGGGCCCACGCACCGGCGCGAGCGCGCGGTCGTCGCCGACGAGAGTCTGGGCTGGGGCCGCGAGCCCATGCGGTGAAACCGCCTCCGTCCGCGAACTCGGGGAAGGCGCGCGCGGCAGCGTGATGCGAACACACTCCGCACGCTTCGTCGGCGCCGCGTCGAGCCCGAGCGCTCTGCCGGCGCTCGGGCCACCCGAGGTCGCCTTCGTCGGTCGTTCGAACGTCGGCAAGTCGTCGCTGCTCAACGCGCTCGTCGGGCACAAGAGCCTTGCCCGCGTGAGCAAGACGCCCGGTCGGACCCAGCAGATCAATTTCTTTCTCGTCGACGATGCGACCGTCTTCGCGGACCTCCCGGTCTAGGGGTTCGCGCGCGTGCCGGTCGAAGTGAAGGACCAGTGGAAGCAGCTGGCCGAGGGCTACCTTTCTGCTCGGCGGCAGCTGTGCGGCGTGTGCGTCCTCATCGACATCCGGCGCGGCGTCGCGAGCGACGACCGCTCTTTGCTGGCGTACCTCGACAGCTTGGGCCTTCCCTACCTTCTCGCTCTCACCAAGGCGGACAAGCTCGCACGCGGGCCACGGCTGCAACGGGCGCGCGACGTTGCAGCGTCGATGCCCGGCGTCGCCTGCGTGGCGACGTCGGCGCGCCTCGGCGAGGGCGTTGACGAGCTCTGGGACGCAATCCACGCCGCAGCCGCCGCCGGTGCACAGCCCGGCGCGCATGAGGATCGATGAGCAACATCTGGATCGGCACGTCGGGCTTCGCCTACGAGGAATGGAAGGGGCCCCTGTACCCGGTAGACGCCGAAGAGCGCGACATGCTCCGACTGTACGCAGAGGCGTTCCGCACGGTGGAGTTCAACTACACGTTCTATCGGACTCCGAACATGCGAGCTCTCCAGGGATGGCTGAAGGATACCCCCGAGACCTTCGCGTTTTCCCTCAAGGCACCGCGAAGGATCACCCACGACATGCAGCTGCGCGACGCCGGCGACGAGGTGACGTCTTTCTGCGACATCGCCAAGGTGCTCAAGGGCAAGCTCGGAGCCCTTCTGTTCCAGTTGCCGCCCTTCCTGCGCAAAGACGTCCCCCGGCTCGAGGACTTCCTGCACCAGCTGCCGCCGGGCTACCGAACGGCCTTCGAATTCCGCAACCAGAGCTGGTTCGCGGACGACGTCTTCGAGTGTCTACGGCGCTTCGATGTGGCGTTGTGCCTGTCGGACCACGAGGAGCGGGCGACTCCGTTCGTGCCCACCGCGACGTTCGGCTACGCCCGCCTGCGGCGCCCCGACTACGACGAGGCCGGCCTCGCGGCGTGGGCGGAGCGCCTCGAGGACCCGTCGACCGGCTGGAGCGAGTCCTTCGTCTACTTCAAGCACGAAGCCGCGGGGCGTGGCCCGGAGTTGGTGCGCGCTCTCGAAGCACGCCTGGCGGGTCGAGGCGCGGGCTAGCGCTGGCGCCGGCGTGGCGCTTGTCGCCCGGGCTGTGCCCGGACGGCGGGCTCCGCCGCGGCGGTGACGAAGAAGACGTCGCGCACTCGCGCATCGCCGAAGACGCGGTTCACGTTGGCGATCAGATCCCGCTTGAGCAGTTGCAACTCCTGGGCCCAGGTGTGGCTCGACACGGCAACCACCAGCACGCCGTCCTCCAGGCGCTCGGGGCGCGCGTGGGACGCGATCGGCTCGCCGACGGCCTCGTCCCAGGCCCGCCACAAGGCGATCCGCTGCTCGGGATCGAGGCGCGCCAGCACGGTCGAGAGGATGCCGCCGATCTCTTCCGGTCGCCGATTTCGCTCGCGGGCCATGGGCCAGCCTAGCCCGTGCGGCAGCCGGCGTCACGCCCGGGCCGCGGCGTCAATCAAATGATTGAAACGATCGATTTCGGGTGTTGACAAGCGAATCCGAGCTTATGTAGAACGCACTACATCTTGGGGTTCCAGGGGTAGCGGCACACAATATATGAGGGAGGCGGTATGACCGAACCGGCGGTGACGCGGACGGAGGAGGAGCGGCGCGAGGCGGTGGAGCAACCGGCCGGGTCGGCGCGGCGTGGGCTCGAGATGAAGCGGCGGTTCACGACCCCCGGCGTCGATCCCTTCGACGAGGTCGAATGGGAACTGCGCAACGCGGTGATCTCGGGCGAGAAGGGCGACGTCGTCTTCGAGCAGAAGAACGTCGAGATTCCCAAGCAGTGGTCGCAGCTGGCGACCAGCGTGGTGGTGTCGAAGTACTTCCGTGGCTCGCTGAATAGCCCCGAGCGCGAGCGCAGCATCAAGCAACTCGTCGGCCGCGTCGTCACGACGATTCGCGGGTGGGGCGAGAGCCAGGGGTACTTCGCCAGTGCTGCGGACGCGGACACCTTTGCAGCGGAGCTGACGCATCTGCTCGTGCAGCAAAAGGCCGCGTTCAATAGCCCGGTCTGGTTCAACGTCGGCATCGAGCCACATCCCCAGTGCTCGGCGTGCTTCATCCTGTCCGTCGAGGACACGATGGAGTCGATCCTCGGCTGGTACCGCAACGAGGGGATCATCTTCAAAGGGGGCTCGGGCTCCGGCGTGAACCTGTCGCGGATCCGCTCGGCCCGCGAGAAGTTGGCCGGCGGCGGTACGGCCTCCGGGCCGGTCTCCTTCATGAAGGCCGCCGACGCGTCCGCCGGCGTGATCAAGTCGGGCGGCAAGACGCGCCGCGCCGCGAAGATGGTCGTGCTCAACATCGATCATCCGGACATCGCCGAGTTCATCCGCTGCAAGGAGGACGAGGAGCGCAAGGCATGGGCGTTGATCGACGCCGGCTACGACGGCTCCCTCGACGGCCCGGCCTACGGCTCGGTCGCCTTCCAGAACGCCAACAACTCGGTGCGGGTGACCGACGATTTCATGCGCGCCGTCGAGGCCGACGCCGAGTGGAACACACGCAATGTGCTCGACGATGAGGTCGCGGGAACCTACCGCGCCCGTGAGCTGATGCACATGATCGCCGAGTCGACCCACGTCTGCGGCGACCCGGGGATGCAGTTCGATACGACGATCAACCGCTGGCACACGTGCCCGAATACCGATCGGATCAACGCCTCGAACCCTTGCTCCGAGTACATGCACCTCGACAACTCGGCCTGCAATCTGGCGTCGATCAATTTGATGAAGTTCGTCTCGGAGCAGGGCGATTTCGATGTCGAATCGTTCCGCCACGCCGTCGACGTCCTGATCACGGCGCAGGACATCATCGTCGACAACTCGAGCTACCCGACCCCGGAGATCACCGAGAACGCCAAGGCCTACCGCGAGCTCGGGCTCGGCTACGCCAACCTCGGCGCCATGCTCATGTGCCTCGGGCTGCCGTACGATTCGGAGGCGGGCCGGCAGTACGCCGCCGCCGTCACCGCGCTGATGTGCGGCGAGGCGTACGCCCAGTCGGCTCGCATCGCTCAACAGATGGGGCCGTTCGCGGGCTACGCGATCAACCGCGACCCGATGCTCGACGTCCTCGCCAAGCACCGCAGCTTCGCCTACAAGCTCGATTCGAAGTACGTCCCGCTCGACCTACTCAAGGCCGCCCGTACGGCTTGGGACGACTCGTGCGAGCTGGGCCGGGCCCACGGAGTGCGCAATTCGCAGGCGACGGTGCTCGCGCCGACCGGGACCATCGCGTTCATGATGGACTGCGACACCACCGGCGTGGAGCCCGACATCGCGCTGGTCAAGTACAAGAAGCTCGTCGGTGGCGGCGTGCTGAAGATGGTCAACCAGAGCGTGCCCCGGGCGCTGCGGCGCCTCGGCTACGAGGCGGCCGAGATCCAGTCGATCGTCGAGCACATCGATCACCACGATACCATCGAGGGCGCCGCCGAGCTCGCCGCGGAGCACCTGGCCGTCTTCGACTGCGCCTTCCGCCCGGCCGAGGGCAGCCGCTCGATCCACCACTTGGGGCATCTCCGCATGATGGGGGCCGTGCAGCCGTTCATCTCGGGGGCGATCTCGAAGACGATCAACATGCCCAACGAGGCCACCGTCGACGACATCGCCGAGGCCTACCTCGAAGCCTGGCGCCTCGGCGTCAAGGCGGTGGCCATCTACCGCGACGGCTGCAAGCGAACACAGCCTCTGAATACGGGGAAGGACAAGGCCGCCGCTGCGCCGGCAGCGGGCAGCGACGCCCACCTCGTGCGCCAGCGCTTGCCGCAGGACTGCCAGTCACTCCGACACAAGTTCGACATCGCCGGGCACGAGGGCTACATCCACGTCGGCCTCTACGACGACGGCACCCCGGGGGAGATCTTCATCAAGATCGCCAAGGAGGGCAGCACGATCTCCGGCTTGATGGACACCATCGGCATCCTGACGTCGATGGCGATCCAGTACGGCGTGCCGCTCGAGGTGCTGGTCAACAAGTTCAGCCACGTGCGCTTCGAGCCCTCCGGCTTCACGAAGAATCCCGAGATTCCGATCGCCAAGTCGCTGATCGACTACATCTTTCGCTACCTCGGAAGCCGCTTCCTCAGCTCCGAGCAACACACCAGCATGGGGCTGGGCCTACACCTCGCCGACGAAGACGACGAGGAATCGGAGGGCGGCGCCGCCGTCGCGGCCTTGGGCTTCAGCCCGCAGGCCGACGCTCCGAGTTGCTCCGACTGCGGCTCGATCATGGTGCGCAACGGCGCCTGTTACAAATGTCTGAATTGCGGCGCGACCAGCGGATGTTCCTGATCCGCGCGCCGCAGCCAACGGTAGGCACGGGGAGGATGAGGAGGACGAGTGGAGGTCTGAGGAAGCTCCCGGTGTTGGGGGGTGGCGGCCGAGGTTGACTCGGACGGGGCGCCCGAGGGCGCCCCGTGACGGTGGTGCCTGCGGCCGGACCGGTCGTCGCAATACAACGGTCCGGCAACCTGCGGTCGCTGCGCCTTTCGCGAGAAGGGCGCAGCGGCCGCTCGTCATACCGCGCTCGGCGGGTAGTGGCAAACCCGCGTGTACCGATCCGTCGAGCTCAATTGTTGCAAACGGTGGTTGAAAGTTGGCGTTCGCTGGGTACCATGGGGAGGCATGCCCTGGTTCCAACCCTTGGTCAGCGGCACGCTTCGAGTGGCGGCGGTGGTGCTTGGCGGGGCGGCAGTGAGCGTGCTCGTTCAGACCCGCACCCCAGCGCAACCCGACGTGGCATCCGCCGCGCCGGCGCCACCCGCGAGCGTCGACGCCCACCTCACGTCGAGCGACGTCGCAACGCAGCCATGGACCGTGACCGCGGACGGCTGGCACATCCGGGTCGGCAATGCCGACATCGATTTTCCGACGATCGCCGAGGCGTTCGCCGACCGGCCGCGCACGGTACCGGTCGTCCGGCTCTCCCCGTACGATGAGGTGGTGAAGTTCTACGCGCGGAAAGCCGGCCTCGACTGGCGCTTGATCACCGCCGTCATGGAAGCCGAGTCGGGCTTCGACCCCAGCAGCCGCAGTCACATGGGCGCCTACGGCCTGATGCAGGTTCGTCCCATCGCCGCACGGGCGGTGGGCGAGAAGGCGTTTCGGCAACCCGCGGACAACATCCGCACGGGGGTGCGCTACCTGCGCAAGCTCCAGGAGCGCTACCACGCCGCCGATCGGCGCGATCGGTTGATGCTGATGCTCGCCGCCTACAACGCCGGCCCAGGGCACCTGCGCGACGCCCAACAGCTGGCCCGCGAGCACGGTCTCGATCCTCACCGCTGGCTCGGCGGTCTGCGCGAGGTTCTTCCGGCGCTCGAAAACCCGCGCGTTTACCCGCACCTACGCCACGGCTACGCGCGCGGCACCGACGTCATCCGCTACGTCGAGGGCGTGTGGAGCCGCTTCCTCCACTACCAGCGCTTGACCGCGGCGGAAATCGTGCCGCCCCCGGCTCCGCAGCGACCGGCGGCAGCCGACTCGGCGGCGATTGCGAGCGATCACGCCATCCGCGGCTAGCCGCCGTGGATCGTCTTACGGAGCGACGCGGAAGAAGGTCTGGCGCGAGGGATCCGGCAGGCCATTCGTGAAGTTCACGCCGAGATTCGCCAGTACGTTCGTGCAGTCGAGATCGCTCGGCCCCGCCATGCAGCCCGGCGGCGTCTCCGCCTGATTCACCTCGAGATCGCTGTCCGCGAGCAGCGCG
>CALJUJ010000457.1 GCA_937975525.1 uncultured bacterium | reverse complement strand
ATGTTCCTCTGGTCGATGGAGGCCTTCACCAATCCCGAGAGCATCGCGATGACGATGAAGATCTTCAAAGCGTGGAACCTCGGCAGCAACACGTTCCTGCGCAACCTGTCGGCGCTCGACCTTCCGCTGCTGCGTTCGCTCGGCGTCTACCCGTGGATCAGCCGCGCCTTGAACCCGTCGACCAACGGCGTCGCCATCCAGCGTTCCAACAGCTACACCTTCAAGACGCCGCACTACATGCTGTCCACCTCGCAGGGGTATCACCCGGGCGAATTCGGCGACCAGCAGCACATCTGGCAGGCGACGTTGGCCCCCGACGTCACGGTCTTCACGACCCACCCGGCGGCGCCGCTGTTCGCCGACAATGCCCGCAACTTCTCTCCGTCCCATTGGGTCGGCAACGGCGTCCTTCCGCACAGCGCCCAACACCGCAACGTCCACATGAGCATCTACCGGCTCGGCGCCCGGCGCGGCTACCTCGAACGCGAGCGCCTGGCGTTCACCCACGCCTGGTTCCCGACGGACCGCTTCGACGAGGTCGTGCTCGACGGCGTCCATGCGTTCGGACGGGTGGGTCGTGCCCACGTCGGCCTCGTCGGTAGCCAGCCGCTACGCCGCTCCGGCGACGCTCCGAACGAGCTCCTGCTCGACGGCACCGAGCAAGCATGGGTCTGCGTCGTCGACTCGGCCGACAACGGCGACTTCGCTTCCTTTCAGCACGCGCTGCGGTCGACGCCGATGCGGTTCAGCGGTGACACCCTGCGCTTCGGCCGCCACACCCTCGTTCATGGCAAGGGCCTGCACATCGATGACCGACCGCTGCGCACCGACTACGCGCGAATCGAATCGCCGTACGGAAACGTCCCACGGAAGGCGCGGGTGATGTCGTTCACCCACGGCGATACGACCTTGTGCCTGGACTTCGACACGGTCGAGCGTCGCCACGGTCGGGTCGGGCCCGGGCCGGGCCGGAAGCTGGCCCGCCGCGCCTCGCCTATACTTCGTCGCCATGGAGCGCGACCTGACCCTCGACGAGCTCGCCCGGCGCACCGGCGAGGACGCGCGTACTCTCGCCGACTGGCGATCGCGCGGGCTGATCGGCCTGGAGCACGACCAGCTGCACGGACACGAGGACATCGAGCGCGTACGCGTCATCCGGTTGCTCGTGAGTCGGGGCATTCCGATCGACGACGTCGTGCGCTCGTTCCACGAGGGCAGTCTCGGCATGCGGATGGCAGCGTACCTCGACATGCTCTTCCCCGGCGAAGGGCGTCCGGCGTACTCGCTCGAAGAAGCCGCCGAGCGCCTGGGCATGGAGCCTGCCTCGCTAGGCCGCATCTGGGAGAACATGTTCGCCGGCACGCAGGATCAGTTTTTCACCGAGGACGACCTGCAGGGTCTCGCCCTGGCCAACGCCGCGATGCAAGCGGGACTTCCGGAAGAAGCGCTCAACCAGCTCATGCGCACGTGGACCGAGACCCTGGGGCGGGCTGCCGACGCGGCCTCGCGCATGGTGCACTTCTACGTCCACGAGCAGGGAGAGCGGAACACGCATACCGGACTCACGGAGTTC
>CALJUJ010000456.1 GCA_937975525.1 uncultured bacterium | reverse complement strand
CCCAGGCGATCCGTTGCGCACTGACGTCCGCGGCCGCCGGCTCGCACTCCCCCGTGGAGCCCGAGCCGGCGGCCGCGAACGTCGGTGCGCAACGGATCGCCTGGGTCGGTGCGAGCTCGCTGGCTGCCGCGGCGCTGGCGGGCTGGTCGCTGAGCGACCGCCACTGGCGCTTCCTCCGAGAGCTGCCCACCGAGGCGCTGGGCCGACTCGAGGGGGCGATGGGATCGCCGCGCAGTCTCATCGACGTCTTCGTTCACACCGGCGTCGACGAAGCGCTCGCCGTCGGCAACGAAGTCATCGCTTTGGCTTGCGTCGGCTGGGCCGCGGCGATGGCGGCGGCGTTGCTGCGTTCGCTCCGTGCGCAGCTGATCGCTCTGTCCCTGGCGGCGCTCCTCGCTGGTGGTTTCAGTCTGTTCCTGCTCCTGGCCCCGCCGTTCTATCGCTCTCTCCACGGACTGCTGCCGGTGGTGCCGGTCGCCGTTCTGGCGCCGCTCGGCATCGCATGCGCGTGGCGAGGAGGCGATCGGGCTCTGCGTTTCCTCGCGGCTCTGACCGTCGCGTATGCCCCGCTCGGCTACGGGGCGATCTCCCTGACCTACATCCGTGCCGGACGCCTGGAGGTCGGGCTCGAGTGGGGGCAACGCTACTTGCTGACCCTCTACCCACTGCTCGCGGTGATGGCGGTGTACGGCGTCTGGACCTACGCCGTCTCGGGACGGCCGCTACGCTGGCGGCGCGGCGTGGTCGGCGCCTTCCTGGTGCTCGCCCAGGTGGGTGTCGCGCTCGAGGTGCGTGGTCTGGCGATGGTGCAGCGCAGCAACGCGCGCCTGGCGGCCTGGGAGGAACAGCTGCGCGCGGAGCCGCTGGTCGCCACGCCCCATTGGTGGATGCCCGCTTCGCTGGCTCAGTTCACCGTCGATCGTGGCATCCTCTACACCCCCGACCGGGCGAGCCTGCAGGCGTTGCTGGAGCAGCTGCCTCGGTACGGCGTCCAGGCGCTGACGTACGCATCGATCCCGGCCCCGCCCGCGGATGCGGTCGACGGCGCCGGCTGGCGGGTCGCGTCGCGCGACGTCGTGCGCGGGCTGCGAATCACGCGCCTCGTCGCCGAGCGCTGAGCGATTCGGCGACGGCCGTCGACCAAACCTGGGCGACCTCATCGGCGACCTGGGCCCAAGAGCGAGCGTGCGCCCGTGCGGCGATCGCGGCCGTGTCCCACGCACGAGCGAGCGCATCGGCGAGCGCGGTCGCCCACGCTTCCGGGCTTGCGGCAGGTGGGAGCAGCAGTCCGTCGTGGCCCGGCACGACGAGGTCGGGGACTCCGCCGACGGCGGTTGCGACGACGGGTCGTCCGCAGGCAAGGGCCTCGATCAGGGCGTTCGGCGACCCTTCGCGGATCGCGGCGCTGGCGACGACGTCGGCGGAACGCAACCACGCCGGCATCTCGTCGGGCGGGCGGTCGACAGCGAATCGGACGCTGTCGGCGACGCCGAGGCTGGCTGCGCAGTGGCGCAGGTATTCGCGTCGATCATGCGCGCCCCCGTGTTGGCCCACGAAGATGCACAGCGAGCGACCGTGGTCACCTGCGCGCAGAAGGGGCAGCGCCTCGATGATCCGCTCTTGCTCCTTCAATGGGACGAAGGCTCCCGGAACGACGATGCAGGGCCGCTCGCGAGGCAAACCGAGCTCTCGGCGGGCCGTGTCGCGGTCGCCTGGACGAAACCGGTCGCGGTCGACGCCGTTGGCGATGACGTCGACCGAAGGGGCGCCGAGCTCGCCGGCCAGCGCGGCGAGCTCCCGGCTGACGGCGATGACGCGAGCCCTGGGCAGAGCGTGCGCGAGCTGGCGACGCAAGGCTGGCGTGCGACATGTGACGAGCTCGTTGCCGCGCAACGTGACGACGACCGGGCAGTGGAACCAGCGGCCCAGAAGAGCCGCGGCCGCACCCTCGGGATAGCCGAAGTGAGCGTCGATCAGGTCGAACGGAAAGGACCGTCGCACCCGACGCAGGACCGCAACGAGCGAAGCTGCCCAGGCGAGCGCGTCGATCGAGCGGCCCACCGCCGGGATCGAAGGGACGGACGGATGGTGGATGCGCAATCCGTCGTCGTCGCGGCAGCGCGGCACCCACCGTCGCGGTGTGCGCCCCGCCAGCGTTCCCAGGGGGAAAGTCGGCAACGGAGCCACGACCTCGATCTCCGCGTGTCGGCGCAAGTGCTCCACGCGCCGGTGCACGAAGAGTCCGAACGACGGTCGCTTCGGCTGCGGGTAGACGTGGCTGAGGACGAGGACGCGCATCAAAGCCGCATGCGCATCTCGTCGACGACGGCACGCATGAACCGAACCTGGTTGTCGCGAGCACCCGTCGCGGGCAGATCCGCGGTGACCCTCTCGATCAAGATCGCGGCGGCGATCAGCCAGTAGAGGAGCTCGAAGTAGGCGAGGTTGATGAAGGCGCCGCCGAGGACGTACGCGAGGAGGGCGAGCCCGACGCCGCGCGCCCACGTCGCGGCCCAGACGAGGTCGGGGTCGTCACGGGCGCGGCGCACGGTCGTGATCAGGCGCCATGCCGTAGAGGTGAGGATCGCAACGAACAGAGCGAGCCCGGTGAATCCGTGCTCCGCCAGTACCTGCAGGAAGTGATTGTGCGCGTTGTGATAGTCGCGGTAGCCCGGAATGTAGCGCTCGTAGACGTGCTCCGCGAATGGCCGGAACCCGGCTCCGAGCAAGGGGTGATCGAGTCCCAGGCGCCAAGCGACGTACCACGACTTCATCCGTTCGGCGCCGGACGCGTCGTCGCGGTACGCGGTCGGCTGGATCGTCGCCATGCGTGCGAGCCACGCTGGGGGCGCGACGAGGGCCACGGCGAGCGCCGCCCCGGGCACCCACGCGAAGGCGACACGCGTACGATAGAAGCAGAGGAGCGTGGCCGGAAGCGTCAGCGCCAGCACCACCAGGGAGCCGCGTGAGTAGGTACCGACGACGCCGGCAATGGTGGCGGCGACGAGCAAGCGTGCGCCCCAACGCTGCCAGGTCGTCGGTGCACGGCGCTCGAGGGCGACGAGCAACGGTACGGCGACGACGAGGGCGAACGCGAGCGCGTTGTTGTCGCCGATGACCGATTGCTCGGGGCCGAACAAACGCACCGAGAAGCCGGTAGCTACGGCTCGTGCGCCGGTGATCAGTCCGACGGCGCCGAGCGAGAGGGCGATGACGCTCAGCCACGCGCGAAGGCGAGAGGCGTCCGCGAGCAGCAGTACCGTCGGAACCAGCATCCCCACCACCTTGGTGAAGCGTTCGAGATGAAACCAGGCGGCATCGGGTGACACGGGATCCGCAAACGTCGACGCAACGCAGACGAGCCAGAAGGCAGCGAGCCACCACCATTCGCGCGCACGTGGGGGGGGATGCCATTGGCGCGTCGTCAGCAAGCCGATGAGGACACCGAGCGCCAGGACCTTCGCCGCCGGCAAGTCGTACACGGCGCCGCCGATCATGCGGTGCGGGACCATCAGGCCTACCCACGCGTAGGCGCACAGGCCGATCCATGGTCGTACCAGCGCGACGCCCGCGAAGATCGCGACGACAGCGACGAAGCCCAGCTCGAGTGCCGTCATCGCTCCGTTCGCTCGCTGTGCGCGGCTGCGTAGGCGGGCGCGTAGCAGTGTGCGAGGTCGGTCCAGGATCGCGATTCCGCGAAGCGCCGTGCCGTTCGTGCCAGACGCGCGCGTGCGGCGGCATCGGCGGACAGGAGAGAAAGGGTGCGGGCGAGGTCGGCGATGTCCCCGGGTGTCGACAGGACGCCGTTGCTGCCGTCGACGATGAGCTCGGCGAGGCCGCCAACTCGCGACGCGATGATCGTGCGCCCCATCGCCATCGCTTCGAGAGGTTTCAGCGGCGTCACTCGCTCGGTCGATCGCGTGCTGCGCCGCGGGTAGACGACCAGGTCGCACGCGGCGTACGCCGGAGCGATGGCGTCGTGTGCCACGGGACCGGTGAACATGACGTCCGTTTCGATCCCGAGCCGCCGGACCCGCTCGCGCAGGGCGTTCTCCTCGTCGCCGCTGCCGACCAGCAGCAGGCGTGCGCGCGGCATTTCCTGGCGGAAGATCGCGAACGCGTCGAGGAGCACGTCGATCCCCTCGTAGGCGAAAAAGTATCCGAGGTAGCCGACCACGAACGGATCGTCGATGTCGAAGCGCACCTTCGGCATGGCGTCGGCTGGCGGAGGGCGAAGCCCCTCGACGTCGGCGCCGTTCGGGGCGAGATGGATCCGCTGCTCGGCGATGCCGCGTTCCGTCGCTTCGCGGTGCAAGCCTTCGGACAGGCAGACCAAGGCGTCGGCGTGACGAACGACGAAGGTCTCGAGCCCGCGGCTGAGACGATGCCGCGGCGAGCCCGCGACGGCCAAGCCGCGATCGATCGCGCTCTCCTCCCAGAGGCCGCGCCATTCGTAGACGAAGGGAAGGCGCGCCCGGCGCGCCGCCAGCCAGCCGGCTGCGCCGATGCGCGAGGGCGAATGCGCGTGCACCAACGATGCGTTCCGTTCGCGCGCCAATCGACGTACCTGGCCGGCGAAACGCAGCGTGCCGCTGGCCATGGCGGCCATGCTGGGCCCAACCCTCGCGGGTACTCGAACGTACTCGACGTCGTCGATCGTCGTGCTCGCGGGGCGCCGCAGCGACCCGTCCGGAAGCACGGCCACGACGGCAATGCCGGCGCCGCGGAGCGCGCGTAGCACGTGGTGGCTCCGGATGCTGTATCCCGTGACTTCCGGCAGCGCGTGGTCGAGCACGTGCAGCACCGGAGCCGCGCGGCTCGTTGCCTTCACTTGCTCCATCTCAGTCTTCACTCGCGTGCCTGGCCCACACGCCGAGCATCACCATCGTCCACAGCGCCCGGCTCCGGTCGCGTTCGCCGCGCTGGTGCTGCGCCCAGATACGGCGCGCCTCGGACCGTGAGACGAAGAGGTCGAGCTGGCGATTCTCGAGTACGTGTCGGACGACCAGCCCGGCCCAGCGCTTGCGCAGCCACGCGGCGAGAGGCAGCGAGAAGCCTTGCTTGTGACGCTCGAGCGCGCACGGCGGCAGCATGCCGCGCATCGCCTCACGGAGAATGATCTTGCCTCGCCAGCTGCTGCGTCTCCGGTACGATGGCAGCGAGGCGACGAGCGCGACGAGGTCTCGGTCGAGGAGGGGGCAGCGCACCTCGAGACCGTGGGCCATGGAGGTGCGGTCGACCTTCGTCAGGATGTCGTCGGGAAGGTAGGTGGCGAAGTCGATCGCCTGCAGCCGCGTGACGGTGTCGCCTTCCGCGGCCGCGTAGAGGTCGTCGAAGAGGGTGTCCGTGCGATAGCCGCCCAACGCGTCCTGCACGTCGGGGGCCAGTAGCCGATTCTTCTCTTCGTCGTCCACCGCGCTGACGGCATGCAGGTACGACTTCCACGCCGGTTCGGACACCCGCTGCAGAAACTCCCGACCCGGCAGCTCGAGACGCGTCGCGATGGCGCGTACGGGGCGAGCGGCGAGGGCCGCCGCCAGCGGCGCTGCCCAGCGGCGGCTGAGAACGTCGCGCGCCCGATCCTCGCGGGCGGCGAATCCGTAGCGCTGGTAGCCGGCGAAGATCTCGTCGCCGCCGTCGCCCGAAAGGGCGACGGTGTAGCGCTCCCGAGCGACGCGGGCGAGGCAGTACGTCGGCATGGCGGACGAGTCGGCGAACGGCTCGTCGAAGGCGTGCGCGAGGTCGACGACCAGCTCGTCGACGTCTTCGTCGACGACCGTGGCGCGATGGTCCGTGGCGAACTGATCGGCGACCGCGCGTGCGAAGGGCCGCTCGTCGAATGCGTCGCTGGAGAAGCCGACGACGTCCGTGGCCACGTTGCCGGCAACCTGGCTCGCCATCGCGTGAACGACGGTGGACGAGTCGAGACCGCCGCTCAGAAAGGCACCGACGGGCACGTCGCTGCGCAGTCGCTTGGCGACGGCGTTCGCGAGCACCGTGCGTAGCGCTTCGACGTCGGCCGGGTCGCGATGCCTGGGCGCGAACGAAAGCGCGGCGTAGGCCCAACTGCGCACGGTCCCGTCCTCGGCGACCAGCAAGTGCCCGGGCAGGAGGCGGCGAATTTTTCGATAGATCGACTTGTCTCGTGGGACATAGCCTAGGGAGACGGAGTCGCAGAGCGCGTCGACGTCGACCTCGCGGTCGACGCCCGTGAATCCCCACAGCCCCTTGATCTCCGATGCAAAGGCGAAGCCTCGACGGGGGTTACCGACGTGGTACAGCGGCTTCTTGCCGAAGCGATCGCGCCCGAGCACGAGCCGCCGGCGTGGCGCGTCCCACAGGGCGAAGGCGAACATCCCGTCCAGGCGATCGACGAAGT
>CALJUJ010000455.1 GCA_937975525.1 uncultured bacterium | reverse complement strand
GCAGTCAGCGAGTACGTGCTGACGACCTGCATCAGCGCGCTGCTCGCGGCCATGGGCGAAGACCCGCGCCGCCCACGCTACCTCGAAACACTGCACCGCGCCGGCTACCAGTTGTTGATCGACGACCCTGCGGCGGTCGGCCTCGGTGGCGCGCGCAGCGCCGCAGCCCCAGTGGTGGGTCGCTCGCGCGAGCTGCAGCGCCTGCGGCGGCTCGCCGATGACGCACGCGAGGGGACCCGCTGCATCGTCTTCGTGAGTGGCGAGATCGGGATCGGCAAGACGACGCTCGTCGAAACGTTCCTGACGGAGATCGCGCCGGGTTCCAGTCGGAGTCCGTCGATCCTTTCCAGAACGGGAGCGGCTGCTCTGGTCGCAAGCGGCCACTGCATCGAGGCGTTCGGCGCCGGCAAACCCTACATGCCGTTGTTCGAGGCGATCGGTCGACTCGGCCGCGAACGCGACGCTGCATTCGTCGTCGATACCCTGAGGAAGAACGCCCCCGCGTGGCTCGCGCGGATTCCGCGCCTGGTTGCCGCCGACGAGCGCGCCCGTCTGCAGGCCGAGATGCCCGCGCCGACGCAGGAGTCGATGCTGCGGCAGATCGCCGACGGCATCGAGGCGCTGTGCGAGCACAGACTTCTCGTGCTGGTGCTCGAGGACCTGCACCTGAGCGACCCGGCGACGCTCGAGCTCATCGCTCTGGTCGCCAAGCGCCGCGGCCCGGCCCAACTCCTGCTGCTCGCGACGATGCGGACCGGCGAGGTTCATCCGGGCGGCACTCGCCTGCAGCGTCTCGTGCGCGATCTCGTGTTGCATCGGCAGGCTGAGGAGATCGTCGTCGCTCCGCTGTCACGTGACGCGTTGGAATCCTACCTGATCGGGAGGTTCGCGCGCGTCCACGTCCCCCACGAGGTAGCGACGACGATTCATGCCCGCACGGAGGGCAACCCGCTCTTCGCCACCCAGCTCGTGACGCAACTCGTCGCCGACGGATCGCTCCGCGTCGACGAGGAAGCGGCCGAGCTTCGAGCGGACGTCGGCGAGATCGCCCGCCAGGTGCCCCGCGACGTCCGTGCGATGATCGAGCAGCGGTTCGATTCGTTGCCGGAAGACGAGCGGACGTTGCTCGAGGGAGCCAGCGTCGCCGGGGTGAGCTTCCGCTCGAACGACGTGGCGTACGCGCTCGATGTCGACACGGAACGCGTCGAGCTGCTGTGCTCGCGCATCGGTCGCGAAACCGGCTACCTCGGTCCGGGCGATCCGGTCGATGGTATTGCGGGCGCACGCTTCGCGTTCCGCCACGCGCTCTACCAACAAGCACTGTACGAACGCTTGGAGCCGGCTCGTCGTCGGCGGCTGCACCGCGCGATCGGTGAGTCGCTGGTGAACGACGTGTCCGATTCGGCGACGGCATGGGCAGCTGAAATCGCCTTCCACTTCGATCGCGGCGGCGCGGTCGAGCAGGCGGTCACCTTCTACGACAAGGCCGCCCTTTCGGCGGTCGCCCACGCGGCGACGCGCGAGGCCGTCGGCTATCTGGACCGCGGTCTCGAGCTGCTTGCCAGCTGTCCGGACGACGCGCCGCATCGCCAGCGGCGCTTGGATCTGCTGCTGACGCGGGGGCCGTTGGTCCTAGCCATCCGCGGCTACGGGGCGGAAGACGTGCTGGACAACTATCGACGTTCGCTCGGGCTCGCGCGCCAGCTCGGTAGCTCGATTCCCGAGATCAGCAGCCTTCTAGCGCTGGCGATCGGGGAGCTCGCCAGGGCCGAGCTGCAGAAGGCCGAGGATCTCGCGGCCGAGGTGATTCGCGTTTCCGAGGAAGCGAATCTGCCGCCGCCTTTCGTCGCACAGCTGCGCAATCCCTTGAGCCAGGTGCGGCTGTACCAGGGTCGTGTCGCCGAGTCCCTGAACCTGGCGGATGCGGCCGTCGCGGCGATCGACGTGCTCGCGCTGCCGCAGCCGCCGCCCGAGTCGCGCCCGGCGCTCTGGGCCGAGCCGCGGGTGCTGCTGCACTGCCAGCGCGCCGCGGCCTCGTTCGCGATGGGTCTGACGGCGCAGGCCGGCGCCGCGATCGACCAAGCACTCGCAATTGCGCGGGAGCTGCGTCACCCGTTCAATCTGACCTACGCTCTCTGCTACGCGGCGCTCTACGAAGGCACGATCGGCCGCTGGGAGGTGGCGGTCGGCCTGGCGCGGCAGGCGATCGAGACGGGTGAGCAACACGACGTTCGGTTCTGGGCCGCGGTGGCGCGGATGTACGGCGGCCATGCGCTCGCCCGCAGTGGTGATCCGAGCGAAGGCCTCGAGCTGCTGCGGCGCGGCATCGGTGAATGGCATGACTCCGGCGGGCGCCTGATGACGTCGCTGATGCAGAATCTGTTGGCCGACACGTCGTTGGCCGCTGGGGACGTGGATGCGGCCGAAGCTGCCCTGGTCGCGTCGCAGGCGCATTCCGAGCGAACCGGCGAGACCGTGTTCTTCGCCGAAACCCTCCGTCTGCAGGCCGAATGCCTCCAGCGCCGCGGGGCGCCGGCAATGGCCCAGGCGGCGGTGTTGGGCCGGGCAATCGAGGTCGCGCGCGCGCAGGGCACCCGGCTCTGGGAGCTGCGGGCGACACTGGCGTTGTCGCGCCTGCGTCCCGGGTCGGCGTCGGCGAAGGCGTTGGCGACGATCTGCGGGACATTCGCTCGCGAGCCGCAGATCCACGACATCGCCGAAGCCCGGGCCGCGCTGGAGCGGCAGCGCCCGCCGAAGAATTTGAAGAAATCCTGAAGAACTCTCGCAGGACAATCGCAGGCCGTCTCCTCTACTCATGCGCTGCGTTGAATGCGTGCGACGCTCGCGTCGCTGCGTAGGTCCCAAAAGCGCTGTTATCCCAGCCGGTTTTCACTTCGATGCAGCCGGGTGGACGAGATGGAGGCGAGATGCGCGAGATGCGAACGACGACCCTGCCAACCCGGTGCGCACGAACACCGAGTCGGTGCGCTGCGAAGATCCTCCTCCTGGCCGTCGCCCTCGGCGCCGCGTCGGCGGCGCATGCGTCGGACGACGCGTGGATCTGGCAGAATCCGCTACCGCAGGGGGACACGCTCAACGGCGTCAGCTGCCCCACGGCGACCTATTGCAAGGCCGTCACCGATGCGGGTGTCATTCTGACCCGCAACGGCTCCACCTGGACGATCGACTCGACTCCGGCGATCCGGGGACTCAACGCGGTATCCTGCACCGCGCCCGACGACTGCCAGGCCGTCGGCTTCGCGGGAATCGTCGTCAACTGGGACGGAACCGAATGGCAGGTCCGCGCCAGCGCCGCGCCCGGCAATGAGCTCCACGCGGTCAGCTGCTCGTCGGCGACCTCCTGCAAGGCCGTCGGCGACGGCGGCACGATCGTGTCGTGGAACGGCTCGAGCTGGAGCGCCGACACGAGCGGCACCAGCCTCACGCTGACGGGCGTTTCCTGCCCCGCGGACGGCAACTGCCGGGCCGTCGGCCACGACACCGCCGACGACAGCGGCTTCGCGCTCGCCTGGAACGGCACGGCTTGGAGCGCGGAGACGGTTCCGGCGGGGACCAAGCAGCTCTTCGGCGTCAGCTGCGGGTCGACGTCGAGTTGCAAAGCCGTCGGCCTCGACGGCCAGATCGTGTCGTACAACGGCTCCAGCTGGTCCGCGGATTCGTCGGCGGACGGCACCCTGAATACCGTCAGCTGCTCGTCAGCGACGCAGTGCAAGGCCGGGCGCGACAACGGCCAGCTCTGGAACTGGAACGGCGCTGCCTGGTCCTCGGACAGCAACAGCACCGGAACCACCGTCGAGTCGATCGATTGCTTCTCGGGCTCTTCGTGCACCGCGGTCGGCCGCTACGGTCGCATCAAGTTCTGGGAGGGGACGACGTGGGTCAACCAGGCCCCGTCCCACCTGAACAATGTTCAGCTCAACATTACTGCGATCGCTTGCCCCTCGCCGACTCTCTGCAAGGCAGCGTCCTCCTTCGGACAGATGTTCACGTGGAACGGTGCGGCCTGGAGCGTCGAGAGCTTTCCGTCCGGGTTCATCATTACGGACCTGTCCTGTCCGTCGACCACCTTGTGCAAAGGAGTCGGGCAGAACGGCCGGATCATCAGTTGGGACGGGTCGGTATGGACCGACGAGACGAGCCCGACGACGCAGGGCCTCAACGGCCTTTCCTGCCCATCGACGACGCTGTGCAAGGCCGTCGGCGCCTTCGGCACGACGCTGACCTGGGACGGGACGACCTGGAGCACCGAGGCGAACGATACGAACTCCTTCTTCTTCGGCGTGAGCTGCCCGTCGACGACGCTCTGCAAAGCCGTCGGGTTGAACGGCGAGATTCGGTCCTGGGACGGTTCGACGTGGAGCAACGACGCGATTGGACTCACCAAGAACCACTACTCGGTCAGCTGCCCGTCGACGACGGTGTGCAAGGCCGTCACGGAGGACGGACTCGTCCGCACCTGGGACGGGACGAGCTGGGGATTCGACTACAGCCCGAGCCCCAACACCCTGAATCGGGTCAGCTGCTCCTCGCCGACGCGGTGCAAAGCGGTCGGGCTCAACGGTGAGATCACGTCCTGGGACGGTACCGACTGGACCCTGGATCTCCGCGTGACCACGAACGAGTTGATGGGTGTGAGCTGCCCGACCGGCAGCAACATCTGCTTCGCGGTCGGTGCGGACGGCACCATCATCGAGACGGGGCTGGTCATGGCGACGCCGACGCCGACGCCGAGTGCGACGCCGACGCCGGTCATCAACACGCCGACTCCGACGTCGGAGATCGCGACGCCGACCCCATCGCAGTTCGACTCCGACCTGGTCGTCAACAGCGCGGCCGACACCGACGACGGAACATGTGATTTCCTCGGCCAGGGGCAGGGCAACCAGGACTGCACCCTGCGCGAGGCGATCAACGCGGCGAACGCCGACGGGAACTACTCGCGGATCACGTTCGACATTCCAAACGGTCCGGGTTGTACGATGGCGAACGAGTGCACGATCTTGCTCGCCGCCGGGTTGCCGCGGATCGAGACGTCCGTGCTGGTCGACGGAGCGCCGAACGACGCCAAGATCACGCTCGACGGAGGCAGCGCTCACACCATCATGAGCGCGTACAACAACACGATGAGCGTCAATGCGCTCGCTTTCGTCAACGGCACCGGCGGAGCCGGGGGCGCACTCTCGACCGATTTCACGACGTTGACGGTGACCAACTGCCTGTTCGCCAACAACGGCGGCAGCGCGGCCTGGTCCGGCTACCGATTGGCAACGTACGCAAACAATACCTTCTACGGGAATAGGGGCGGCAGCTCGGGTGCCCTTCTGCACCGTGGGAGCGGCTCCGGCGCCTTCGTCACGATCCGGAACAACACGTTCGCAGGCAACACTTCGGCGAACGGCGCAACGGCCGGAGCGACGTCGCTCTTCGTCGCATTGTCGCCGAACGAGCTTCGCAACAACGTCTTCGTGAACAGCGCCAACGACGACAACCCGAACTGTCTCGCACAGAGTACGGGGATCGGCGCCGACAACTCGAACTTTTCGACGGACGGCAGCTGCGGCGGTTCACGCCAGGAGCTGGTTGCGCTCGAAGCCCTGGCCGACAACGGCGGCCCGACCAGGACCCTGGCGTTGAGCACCGGCAGCGCGGCGATCGACGCCGGCAACGCGACGGTTTGTGCCGCGGCGCCGATCTACAATCTCGACCAGCGCGGCTACCTGCGTACCGCCGGCACCAGCTGTGATGCCGGGGCGTACGAGGCAGCAGGCGGCTTGGCGCCGACCCCCGTACCCACGGAACACGGCGACTCCGTTGCCGACGGCAACGCCGACGGTGACCGATACGCCTCTGCCCACGTCCACGCCGACCTTGACGCCGACGTCGACATCCACGTCGACGCCGACGGTGACGGCAACCGCAACGCCGACGTCGACGCCGACGGAAACCGCCACCGTGACGCCGACGGGAACGGCCACGATCACGCCGACCGTGACCTCCACGGCAACCGCGACCGCCACCACGACGCCGAATCCGGTGCAGATCGGTGTCGACTACGCGTTGCTGTCGACGTGGCGCGGCAACCGCAACGACAACGGCTTCCTGGTCCTCCGCGGCAGCATCACCGACACCGACCGCGGGGATACGTTGTTCACCCGGCTCCTGGCGGGAGGCTCGACGCTGCGTGTCGAGGACGCGGACGGGTCGTTCGACGTGACCGTCCCGATCGAGAGCTGCCGTGAGCGCGGCAGCGCGTCGTTGCTGTGCCGCACCCGCAGCCCGCGGCGCATCAACCTGACGATCACGGCGCGAGATCGGCGCACGGACATGCCGACCGGGTTCGATCTGCGCGTCAGCGTG
>CALJUJ010000454.1 GCA_937975525.1 uncultured bacterium | reverse complement strand
ACGTCAGGCTGTGTTTCTAGCTCTGACGACGAGGAGCTCCTTGCGGTGCTCCACGGGAGGGAGCGTACCATGAGCTTCCAGGCTTGGCAAAACGACGGCTCCGCCGTGGTGATGAGCCTCGCGCTTCCAGATCCGCAGTCAGCATGGACAACAACCGCAACTCCCAGCTCAGGCTCGCTGGCATCCACGAGGCCGGCCACGTTGTCATGCGACACCACCACGGTCTCATCACGCCAACCGTCGTGATCTGGCCGGATGGCACCGGCATGACCGCGCCCGACGGTGGGATCATCGAGTCCCTCGAGGTCCGGCTTGATGTCGCGCTCGGCGGACAAATCGCAGAGAGCCAGGCTGGAGGTCCCGACGTCACACCGACGCGAGAGCTGGTCGACGCGTTGATCGGCGACATCGAGTTCGGCGTCGATGCCGAAGACCTTTGGGGTGACTACTACCAAGCTGTGGTGACGGCTCGGGGTCAGCGACCGCACTGGACGAAAGCCGACGTCACTGCCGCCCTCTCTGCATCCCACGAGCGCGGCCGCGGCGCGCTTCGCGAACGGTGGACCGTGGTCGGCCGACTCGCCGACGCGTTGGTCGCGTCCGTGGGCGTCGGGCTGGACCAGGGAGAAATCGAAGCCATCTTCGAGCAAGAGTAGCGGCCACGCGCCACACCTCACCGGAAGCTGTCGGGTCGGGCCTCCACGGCAGGAGGGGCTCCGTGCCAGCCAGCACTACGAGACAAACGCAAGCACTGAACACCTGTATGCCCCGCGCCCTGCACTTGGAAAAGGATCGGCATCGAGTTCGACGCCCGCACCCGCCAGAGCCTCGAGGATGGCCTTCTTCGCGTCTCTCTTTGCATGCCGAGCTGGCTGAGTTCCGTCCTGACGACCAGGCGCCAACCTCTTGGACAGCTCTCTTGTGTCGAGCGCAGCAGGGCTCGCCTTCGCCAGCTCAAGCACGAGCCCGAAAGGCTGAGTCTCCTTCTTGATGCCCGGAACGTGGACGCCATCGAACCACACCATCCCCCGCTCGCTGTCGACTACGAGCCGGGCATGGCCCGGCGCGTAATCGATGGCGGGCACACTGCCCTCAAGGCCTGCGGCGACCGCGACACCTCGACGCACGTCCTGTGTGGATGGCAAGGCACCTGAGAGTTGAACTTCCAGCAACTCTGTGCATGCCCGCCGCCCCTTCGGCACGAGCAGAGCAACCTGAGTACTGCCTGCCACCTTCCTCAACCGCTCGCCGAGCCCCGCCCGCGGCGTTCGGGTCACGTAGAACAACCGGTACCCGTGCTCGCCAAGCGCAATCACTCCGAGGTCCAGCGCTTCATCGTCTCCGTCGACATCCTCTCCACCGCCGCTAGTCTCGAGTGCTGAAATCAGATGAGACCGCAACCCCTTCGCATCGAGTTCTAGTCCTTCGATGTCCGTCGCCGTGAGCGAGCGCGACGGCGTGGAGCCAACCTTGCCGACTCCGTAGTACTCGCCGCCCTCCACGGGATGGACCTCGAGCCCGCTCCCCTCACCTCCTGACTCTGAACTCGGAACACTGTCGAGGGTCGTTGGGACAAGGGCTCCGGATGCACAGAGCCTGGGGACATCGTCTCCGAACACCGCGTGCCACGTGGACGTACTCGCCCGCCATGGGTAGAGACCCCAGAGGTCGAGCATTGAAGTCGGTGTCGCGTTGCAGCGAACACCGATGTCGTCGAGGAACTTCCATACCAAGCCCTGAAAGGCATTCCTCGACACATCAATCTTGTTCGGAGTCCGTATCGTCACGGTGACGGGGCGAGTGCTCGCCCCCACAACCTGAACTTTGAGCTTCACTTGGACGATGGTGCCTTCTTTCATCGTCAGGCCAACGCGTTCGATGTCCTTGAAGCAGTCGTGGGACCGCAGGGTCAACACGCGGCGGTCGCCAAGCTCCCAAACGCACTCCGTCATCCGCACTTGACCGATGCCGATGGTGCTGTGGTCGGTCAGCAGCTCCTTCCCCCGTTCTTGTAGCGGCACCAGAGTGCAACACGCCTCGCCAACGAAGAACTCCTCGTCATCGAAGAACGCCTTCCCCACGATCCTTGCGTACACGCTCAGCATCGCCGCGCTGCGAACGGCCACCTGCAGACGTCCGGTCACGGCTTCGTACCGGATAATGTCGCAGTGGACCGGGCGGAACTCGAGGACCGCCCTACCGTCCGCGCCAGGAGTAACCGTCAGTTGTCGCTGGACTCGAGCCCCATGAATGATCTGGAAGACGCACGCGCCCTCGCTCTCGAAAGCGTCTACCTGGACGTGCTTCCCGAGCCCTTTGCTTTTGCAGTGGTCGAGAACGAGCTCACGAAGGCGCTCCCGGCAAATGGTCAACTGCCTGATGGCTCTTGCGTCCGAACCGCGCAGCTCGTGGAGCGCCCCCCGACGGCCCACCGCTTCGCTCTTGATTTGGGCGCGCACGTAGGCGTCGGCGAAGGCAGGATCATCTTCCTTTCGAAGGAAGCAGAACAACGCGAACTCCCGCGCGCCGTAGTCATCCGGAACCGAAACTGAAATCGACCGGTCCTCCAGGGCCTCGACGAGTGCTTCGCGACCGTCCTCATCTCCAAGGCCTTGGATAGCCTCGAGAGCGAGAACCAGTTCGGGCGACGGCGTGATGCCCTGCAACACACGGTGAACATCGGCATTGTCGAATGATGCGGGGTCAAGGCCGTCAGGGACTCCCACCAGCTCGAACAACTCGCGCCACAGCTCGACGCGCACCTCTTCGAAGGCGGCTGCGTCCAGGAACTTCAGTGGCAATTGCATCCCGGCCTCACGCGCTCACGCCGATTGCGCCTCACTGGATGTCGAGCCGCAGATGCAACAGGAGTTGCCAGCGACGAGCTGGTTGCGCCGGATTACTCCGTTCTCGAAGTCGAACGCCAGGCGGTTCGGCGGATTCTCCGCACCTGCGAAGCCCGTGACTAGTCGCAACAGCTCGATGACGGCGGCGCCGGACAGCATCGTGTTGAATGGCATGACGCTCGGCTGCGGGACGTCGGCCCCCTCGATATAGCCTTCCGCCTGCAAGCTCGCGCGCTCGCCTTCCGGGAGCGCCTCAACATGCAATTGCCGCGCATCAATGTGGCCCCAGCATGCGAGGCACGGGCGGCCCGGTCCCACGACCACGACGCGACCGGCGCTCGCAACCACGGCCCCGTGATGGTCCACGCGAAAGGCGCTACCCATGTCGACAACCGGAATGAGGGAGTCGTATGCCAGGCGGTTCAGAAGCGCCCGCGGAGTATGCCGGTCCACGCAGCTCATGATGACGTCGCACGCAAGCAGGTCGTTTGCAGGAACCTGGCCTCCCAAGTCCCCCTCCACCGCGTGCACGTCGCATTCTATTCCGAGTTGCTCGATGTACCGACGCACGACATCGACCTTTGACAAACTTCCTGCGCCTGCCGCTGATGAGGCGCCGACCACGCGACTCACATTCGATGACTCCAGGCGGTCACCGTCGACAAGGGTCAGGCGCCTGACGCCCATGTGGGCAAGCTGCATGGCCGTGACCGAGCCGGTCCCGCCAAGCCCGACCACACCGACATGCAGCCCACGCAGAGTGGCTTGCCCGTGCGGACCGAGTGCGAGTCGTTGACGGGCAAACCAACCCTCACTCGAGCCGCCGGCCGTTCCGGCCAGCATCGTGCGGATCGTTTGCCCGACGATTCGCACGACCATCGGCCCGCGCTCGCCATCGCGCCATGCTCGTGCCACGACTTCCCCCGACTTCCCAGCGATGACGAGCGACCCGTGCGGACCGGGCATCTGCTGCTCGAACGACGGCATGAGTCGAGCGTCGCCGATGTCATCGGCGGGCGAGAACCAGGGCTCTGTCGTCCCCGGGTGTGTGTGCACCGTTAGGATTGAGAGCCCTTCTACTCGCGCTTGGCGCGCGTAGCGGTTGAGGGCCACGGGGTGAATCTGGATGCGATCGCGCTCCCGAACGATGTACCCCTCGTCCGGCAGCACGAAGAAGTGCCTTGCCACCAACGCGTCCCGGTCCGGCCCCACGGCTTCGGTGAGGATGATGCCCGCGGATTCCAGCACGGGTTCCTGTCGAAGCGCATCGCTGAATCCAGCCCAGGCCTCTTGTTCCACACGTAGCTTCATGGCGTCCTCCTAGTCCCGACGCAGGAGCCGCCCGTGAACGCAGCGCATGAAATCGCGGAACGTGCTCGACCCGGGCTTCCAGGCACCAGCAACCAGGTGCCATGAGAAGCGCTGCCACGGTCCGCCGAGCAGATTCTCGTTGGTCGTGCTCCGTGGCAGCCGCCCGTTCGCGAGCGTCACCGCTGGTCGCACCCAGAACATGTCGGGTGGCGCATCCGGAAACAACGGCGGCAGCTTCACGAGCAACTCCACGACTTCGGGAGAGTAGCCGTCGGGAAGGCGGAATCCCGAGATGACGATGAAGTGCCACCCGCCTGGTTGCGGGTGGACCGACACGCGCTCTTCGTCGATGCCGGCCTCCGCCACGAGGTTGCGCGTGAACCCGTAGTTCGCTGGCGGCTGGCTGTGCAGGCGGTCGCACTCCCGAAGCACGACCTCGGCATCATCCTTGATGACCTGATCCTCGCACGGCCCCTCGAGGAACAGCACATCGCACGCGGGAATGCCGGCGAGCTTCTTCAGCGACTTCCCGGTCTGCTTGGGGCTGTCGATGCGGTACTCGACCTTGTTGATGTAGATTCGAATCGTCTTGGTTTCCGACGTCATCGGTTGCTCCTGGCCTGTTGGCCTTCGTGTCTGGTTGATTCAGGGGAAGCCCATCGCCTCGCCCACAGACAGATACGCCGAACGACGCCGGAGCTACGTGAGCCAGGTGTGACCGCGTTCGCGGCGCCCTTCTCACAGCCATCTCACGCTTCGCTGTTCCGCACCGACAACGCGAGGAGCACACCACCCGCCCCGAGAACTCAGTGGCTGGGGTATCTACGACGTCGCGCCGCCGGCAATGCTATCGGGCTGGGTCACCAAATGGAGGTTGGGCCGCGTCAGCTCGTTCATCGGGAGTGCCGCCAATTCCTCGTCGTCCAGCTCGTGGAGAGCGCGCTTCTTGGAGCAGGCCGTATCATGGTACGGGGCACACACTTCGCTCCCGATGCTCGTTGCGCTGGGCGATTCCAAACACCCGAGATGACCAACGCACTCACGATAGGCGCTGTGGCGAAGCTCGCCGCCGTCAACATCGAGACCATGCGGTATTACGAGCGCCGTGGGCTCGTCCCAAGACCGCCCCGCAGTGCCTCGAACTACCGACAGTACCCCGAAGAAACCGTGAGACGCGTGCGCTTCATCAAGCGCGCACAGCAACTCGGCTTCACTTTGAAAGAGATCAAGGAGCTGCTCGCGTTGCGAATCACGCCAAGAGCCAAGAGCTCGCAGGTTCGCGAACGAGTGAAGCGCAAGATCGAAGCCGTCGACGCCAAGATCAAGGCGCTCGAGGCAATGCGGTCTTCGCTCTCTGCGCTTGAGGGGAGCTGTTCCGGCCGAGGGAGCATCTCGACGTGTTCGATACTCCGTTCGCTCGATGGGGACGATGCACGATGACCCACGACAGATACATCACTATCGGTAGCCGTCCGGTGGTGATCCTTCTCGAAGCCTGAGACCATCATGGCCAACGATTACCTCGAACTCCACGAGGTCACCGGCGGACGACACTTCTCCGTCGATCGCGATTGGCTCGGGCCAGTTCCGTATCCGGTAGCCGGGCCGTCCATTCGGGATCTCCGCCGCCTCCCCGCGAGCACGAATCCACATCTCACCTGCGCGAAAACCGGAACTCCCAATTCGGCGGGGAATCGAAGCAAGGTCCAGCGCGATATCGCGACGCGGCGTGATCACGATGATGTTGCGCTGCAGGTCGGTTTGGAGCTCGGCGACGCCATCCAGGCGCCGAAGGCCGTCTTCGACGGCCTTGACTCAAGGTAGTCACTCGAGCCCGAACGCCTCGACCACGACCTGCTCGAGCCCGGAAGATCCGCTGAGGTGAACGGCGGGAGGGGCGGTGCTGCAACCGCCAACAGCAATCGCCAGCGCGGCCAACACGTGTTGTCTCATGAAGTCTGATGTCATGCTCTTCAGAAGTAGAAGGTCAGTCCAAGAAGTACGCCGAAGCCGGTATCTCCGAATGGATCGCGCAATTCGTCGAGCAGGGGGGCGACGAGCCCTATCTCGCCACGGAGTGACGTGCCCGCGTTCAGCTGAAGGCCGAGAATGCCATCGACCTGGGCACCCCGATCGGAGATCGAGCCGCCGGGACCATGGTCCCGGAAGCCATACCGCGAGCGCAACTCGAAGACTGCACGCCACTCCGGCGCCGGGGTCCGGACGTCAAAACGGGCGGGCGACAATCGGAACCAGTAGGCCATGTCGAGTCCCAACTGGTCGCCGGGGTCAAACCCTCCGTGATCGCCGCGGTGCTCCCAGTCGACAGCGACCGACGCACGATGTCGGTCACGGACGATCGTCGCAGCAGCGCCGATTCCGAACCCATATGAACCGAGACCCAGCTGCAACCTGGGATGCAACGGCTGACCGTTCACGGTCGCGTCGGAGTCGCCTGTGGGCAAGATGGCCCGACCCAGCAGCGAGACTCGATCGGACCGCATGACGTCGTCTTCGCGCACGAGGGCAAGCTTGGCTTGCAGATACGAGTCTCCGAGACCGTGTAGCTCCTCATCGCCCGCAATGGTATCGATGCGTCGCGTCACGATGGGGACGACTGCCTTCAGCTCGAGGTTCGTCGTTGGGCTGTACACGCCTTCCGTTCGGAGCCTCAGCTCGTCGACAACGTCGTAGTGTCGATAGGACAGGAGCGTGCGAATCGATGGTAGCTCGGGAGAGCGCACGCCTGCGTCCGTGGTCAGAATCTGGGCGTGAACGGGTCCGACCGTGGCCATGACGAGCGCCGCGACGCGGGCCAAGGAACAGGTCGAACGAGTTCTGCGACTGGCACAAGGCGCGCGGAGCGGCTCTACCTCAGTACTTGGCTCTCTCGATGGCATCCGGTCGGCATGGCTGGAGTGTTCGGCTTCGTGTCGTCTTGAGGCCCAAGATCCTGAAGGACGACGTGCGACAGTCTAAACCCCGGACCAAGATACGGGGTCAAGGCTGTCCACCAGGATTTGACGTCACAGGCGTTGATCCCGTCGCCCGAGTTCCCCGCAGCCCATCAGCACTGTCCAGGGGCTTTTCGCCCGATCACGTTCAATCGTTGACCCTCAACCACGGTTCAACGTCGAGAATGTGCTCAATCCATTCTCGAACCCCAACGCCGCGCATGAGAACAACGACTCGAATCACCTTCGTGACTACAGCGCTGCTGCTGAGCTGCGCGCTCACGGCACAACAGCCGCAGAAGCAGGACAAGAAGCCCACCAAACCCGATCCGACCATCAAGATCGCGACTCTCGGCGCCTCCACACGGGCACCCACGAAGGACGAGGTCAAACAGCTGGGCCTCAAGTTCGAAGTGCGCGCTCGTGGCCAGATCGTATCCGACTTGGTCAAGGACGGCGCCGCGACCAAAGCTGGTCTCGCTGCTGGTGACGTCCTCGTCCGGCTCAGCAACGTCGAAGTGTTCAGCCAGGACGACATCGCCGACGTGCTTCGCGCCAGTGCACCAGGTCAGAAGGTGGAGGCAGCGGTCCTCCGAGCGAAGACAGGCAAGGAAGAGACGATCGAGATCGCACTCGGCACCAAAGAGGTCAAGTTGCCGAAGGTCGCACCGCTCGCCTGGGACTACGCGAGCCTCGCCAACCTGGACGCGGCGCTCGCGAAGGCCAAGAAGGAGAAGAAGCTCGTGCTCGTCGGACTCTCCGGTGCGGAGACTTGATGACCCAGCACCCGCTTTGAGAGCCGTGCGCTCTCAGACATCGTCAACGACAAGAAGGTCATCGAGGCTGCGAAGGACGCCGTCACGGTCATCGTGCGGCGGCCACACGCCTACAAGTTCAAGCGGGAACACCGGAAGGCGCCGATCCCGGGCCTGGCCGTGCTGGACGCCGAAGGCAAGTACGTCGGTGGGGTCCCGCTGCCCTCGAAAGACGCCGTCGCCAAGGTCGTCGAACTGCTCGGCCAGTAGCCGCGGCTTTTTCACAGCCGCCCCCTTGACCTTGAAGCTGGGTTCAAGGCCGAACATGGCGTCATGAACGCCATCTGTTGCCCCGACACGAAGTCCAGTGGCCGGCCGGTCAAGCCGATCACGGTCTTGAGCTTGGTCCGGCCCGAGCGCCGAGCCGCGGTCGCGGAACACGCCTGGTCGTACTGCGGCGACCCGACCTGCGACGTCGTCTACTTCGCCGAGGACGGGACGACCCTCCGCAAGTCGGACCTCGTGGTTCGCGTCGGGGAGAAGGAGCCCGATCCTCCGAGAACCGTGTGCTACTGCTTCGGGCACACGCGGGAGAGCATCCGCGATGAGGTCCTGCAGACCGGCACCTCCGGCGTCATCGAAGCCGTGACCGCCAAAGTCCGGGCGAAGGAGTGCAGCTGCGAGACCATGAATCCCAAGGGAACGTGCTGCCTTGCCGATCTGCGGAAGGCGGTCGAGGAGGCACGATCATGAGCCGTCGAACCGGGCTCGTCACGGTCGGTGGTTCGGTGCTCGCGGCGTTGATCGCTTCGGCCTGCTGCTGGTTGCCGCTCTTGCTCGTGACCTTCGGGGTCTCTGCGGCGGGAGTGTCGGCGCAGTTCGAGGGTGTCCGTCCCTACTTCCTAGCCCTGACCGTGGTCCTCCTGGGTGCGGGGTTCTACCTCAGCTACTTCCAGCGGCCGTCCTGCGAGCCTGGTGACGCGTGCGCGACGCCCAAGCCGAGGCTTCAGCGGTGGAATCGAGCCATGCTCTGGATCGCCACGCTCTTCGTTGCCGGCATCGCGTTCTTCCCCAACTACGTCGGCCTGGTTGCCAACGGCCAAGTCGCGCCGCCACCTGTTGCAGCCGAGCTGGCCTCTGCGACGTTGCACATCGACGGGATGACGTGCGAAGCCTGCACCGCCCACGTGCGCAAGGAGCTGCTCTCCGTGCCTGGTGTCGAAGAGGCCTCGGTGAGCTACCCCGAGAGCGTCGCGACCATCTACTTCGAGAAAGATGCCTCCCCCGCACCCGACGACCTCGCCAAGGCCGTCGCTCGCGCAGGATACAAGCTCTCGGGGAACTAACGCGCTCCGCGTAGCCGGGTGAGCTCCCTCTCGAGTCCCTCGGGTTCGACGAACCCGAGCACCCGTCCGAGGATCTCGCCCTTCGGCGACACCGCCACGGCGACCGGGATCCCGGACACGCCGAAGGTCGAAGCCACGGCCTTCTGCTCGCTGACGTCGATCTTCGTCGTGAGCCAGTGTTCGACGAGCTCGTTCTTCACGCGTTCGTCTGGATACGTCACGGCATCCATGCGCTTGCACGGCGGTCAACCCGGGCCCGAGAACTGCAAGAGCACGGGCTTGCTCGCATCGCGGGCCTCTCCGAACAGCTTGGCGAGCTCTTCAGGAAGCGCCCCCAGATCGACCTGGGTCGTGCCACTCTTGGATGTGCCCGGAGTGCTCTCCACGACGACCGGCTCGTACTCGAGCTTGCGGATCGCGTCGAGTAGTGCATTGATGGCTACGCGCCCCGCGTCGTAGGTGACGTCGAACCGGTCCTTCTCGAGGTCCACCTGAACATCCAAGACTCCTTGAAGCCCATCCAGGGCCTCTTTGACCTTGTTCGGTCAATCCATTCAGGTGATGCCGGCCGACTCGACGAATCCCGCGACCCGAATCGAGACCAGCTTCGACATCTGCGGATCGGCGTTGGGCTTCGAGTCGACGGATGAGTCTGACGAGCAAGCCGCCAGGCCAAAGAGGACGACAAGGCCGGAGGCCAAGGTTCGGGACGTCATCATGTGATCAGGCTACAGCTTGGAGCATGGTTCAAGGTCAAGCGACGTTGCGTCAACGACCCTCCTTCCGAGCACGCCCGTCGAGATCATCGAGAACGCGACAACGCCCTTTGACCCGAGGGTTGCGGCACCAGTCCAGGGTCGACTTCAGCACCTTTTGGACGCGTCGAAGCTCGCGAAGCTGCTCGGTGATGAGGCTCAGCCGCTGGTCGATCAGTGTCTCCACCTGCTTGCAGGTGTTCCCGGTCGCTCCGTCACGGAGACGCAGAAGGAGCGCGATGTCCTCGAGTGTGAAGCCCGTCTGTTGGGCGATGCGGATGAAACGCAAGCGTCGCAGGCTCGCGGGCCCATACATGCGGTAGTTCGACTCGGTGCGCCGCTCGGGTCGTAGGAGTCCGCGCTGCTCGTAGTAGCGGACGGTCGAGGTCGGGACGTCCGCGGCCCTCGCCAGGTGACCGATGGTGTATGAGTCCGGCATCGAACGCAGAATAGCGCGAACGCGAAGTCTCTACCCGGGTTCAGGGTTCAATGTTCGGATTCGGCGCTTGATCGCTCCGTCGCGCCCCCGCTGGTCATACCGCCTTCTACGTCGTTGCTTCGCGCGATCGTCGACCGAACAGCGCGTACAGTGCCGGCAGCACCATGAGCGTAAGAAGGTTGTCAGCGATGACGCCGCCGATCACGACCGTCGCCAGCGGCCGCTGCACCTCGGCGCCGACGCTGGTGTTCAGCGCCATCGGCACGAATCCCAGCGCCGCCACGAGCGCCGTCATCAGGATCGGGCGCAGGCGCAGGAGGCGGGTCTCCTCGATCGCGTCCTCCACGGAAAGGCCTTCGTCGTCGATCTTGCGGCGAATCGTCGAGACCAGGACGAGGCCGTTGAGCACTGACACACCAGAGACCGCAACGAAGCCGACCCCGGCGGAGATCGTGAACGGCATGTCTCGCAGCCACAGCGCGACAATCCCTCCGAACGCGGCGAACGGCGCGCCCGTCGCAATCAAGAGCGCATCCACCAACGAACGTGTGCTCAGGTAGAGCAGAAACAGGATCGCAGCCAACGCGATGGGGATGATGATCATCAGCCGGGTGCCTGCGCGTTGCAGATGCTCGAACTGGCCACCGAACGACACGAAGTAGCCGGGTGGCAGCTCGACGTCTGCAGCGATCGTCTTCTGGGCCTCTTCCACAAAGCCACCCAAGTCGCGGTCGCGGACGTTGGCCTGCACGATCACCCGCCGCTTCTGCCACTCCCGGTTGATCGTTGATGGCCCCTCGACCTGGCGGAGATCGGCGAGCTCGGAGATTGGGATGCGCTCACCGGCCTCCGTCGGCACCCAGAGATTACGCACAGCCATCGGATCAGCGCGGTACACGTCGGCCAACCGCACGACGAGATCGAAGCGTCGTTGGCCCTGACGCACCTCGCCGGCCTTGATCTCGCCGAGTGCCTGGACCAGGTCCAGCACGTGTTGACCCGGGATACCGTGGCGCGCCAAGGCATCGCGTTTGAGCTCGACCTCTAGTACCGGCTGCCCGGTCACCTGCTCAGCGGTCACGTCGGCTGCCCCCGGAATCCTCTCCAGGACTTCCTGGATCTCCGCGGCCTTCGCCTTTAGCAGCTCGAGGTCGTCGCCGAACAGCTTCACGCCGAGGTCGGCGCGGATACCCGCCGTCATCTCGTTGACGCGCATCTCGATCGGCTGGGTGAAGATCGCCCGCATTCCGGGCATCACTTCGAGCGCGGTCTGCATCCTCGTCGTCAGCTCGGCCTGGGTCTCCGCCTTCGTCCACTTGGAGCGGGGCGTGAGGGTGACGAACACGTCCGTGACCTCCAGCCCCATCGGGTCGGTAAGGACCTGCGGAGTGCCGGTGCGACTCCAGACGTCCCGAATCTCGTCGGGGAAATCATCCTTCAACAGCTGCTCGAGTCGTAGCCCGTAACGCACCGACTCATCGAGAGAGACGCCGGCCAGCCGTACGGTGTTGATGACGATCGCCTCCTCGTAGAGGCGCGGGATGAAGGTGGTGCCAAGACGGGTCGCCAGCAGAGCACCCACGACCAGAACGGCGAAACCGCCCAGCGCCACCGTGCGCCGGAAGCGGATCGCGAAACGGACGACCGGGCGGTAGACCCACTGCGCGAATCGGACGATGGGGTTCTCGCGTTCGGCTACCTTCCTGCCCAGTCCGAAGCTCGCCAGCACCGGGATCAGCGTCAGCGAAAACACCAGCGAACCGGTCAATGCGAAGATGACCGTGAGCGCCATCGGCCGGAAGAGCTGCCCCTCAATGCCTTCGAGCAGCAGAATCGGCAGGTAGACGATCAGGATGATCAGCTCACCGAACATGGTCGGCTTGCACACCTCGAGCGTCGCGTCCCGCACGATGTCCAGGGTTGGTCTCGTGCCGCGCTCGACGCCCAGACGCCGCACGCAGTTCTCGATGATGATCACCGAGCTGTCGACGACGAGACCGAAGTCGATCGCGCCGAGGCTCAGCAGACTCGCGGCGATGCCGAAGCGCAGCATCGCGCTGAACGAGAACAACATCGCCAGCGGGATGGCCGCGGCGACGATGAGACCTGCACGCAAGTTGCCGAGAAACATGAACAGGACGGCGATCACCAGGAGCGCGCCCTCCAGGAGGTTCGTGCGCACCGTCGCGATCACGCGGTCGACCAGTTCAGTCCGTTCGTAGAGGACATCGATCTCGACGCCCTCGGGCAGGCTGTTCTTCGCCTCGCGGAGCCGCTTCTCGAGCCGCTGCGTCACGTCGTGGCTGTTCTCGCCCATCAGCATGAAGCCGAGCCCGAGCATGACCTCACCCTTGCCGTTGGCCGTCACCGCGCCGCGCCGGATCTGGTGACCCTCGCGCACATCGCCGACATCGCGCAGAAGCACCGGCACGCCGTTATGGGCCGTCACGACGATCGACTCGAGCTGGGCGATCGTCGTCGCCAGGCCGATGCCGTGCACCAGATGTAGCTCTCCGGCATCGGCGATGACGCCACCGCCAACGTTCTCGTTGTTCTTGCGCAGCGTCTCGATGACGTCGTCGAGCGTCAGGCCGTACTTGATCAGCCGATGGGGATCGACGATCACGTGGTACTGCCGGCGCTCGCCACCCCAGGTGTTCACCTCCGCCACGCCTGGGACGGTCAGCAGCTGAGGGCGGATGACCCAGTCGTGCAACGTGGTCAGCTCGGCCAGCGAGTGCTTCTCGCCGCGCACCACGTAATGCAGCACTTCACCCAACCCGGTCGCCACCGGCCCCATCTGTGGCCTCGGCAAACCCGCGGGCAGCTCGACTGCCTGCAGCCGCTCGTTGATCAGCTGTCGCGCGAAGTAGACGTCCGTCCCCTCCGCAAACACGGCCACGACCTGCGAAAACCCGAACTTCGAGACCGAGCGCACGTCGCGGAGCGCCGGCAGACCGCCGATCGCCTGCTCTACGGGGAACGTGATCTGCTGCTCGATCTCGATGGGGTTCAGCGACGGCGCCGCGGTGTTGATCTGCACCTGCACCGGCGTCGTGTCGGGGAACGCATCGATCGGCAACCGCGCAAGCGACCAGAATCCCGCTCCGATGAATCCAGCAGCAAAGACGAGGACGATGAGCCGATTGCGCAGCGACCAGGAGACGATGGCGTCGAACATGGTGCGTCTACTTGCCCAGGTGATCGACTTCGCAGCATCCCGCGCCGATGCTGCCTTTCTTGAGCTCGGTCTTGAGCAGGAAGCTGCCCCGTGTGACCACGTGGTCACCCGCGTTCAGCCCCGAGAGAACCTCGTAGTACTCGCCCGTGTCGTAGCCCAGGTGGAGCTTGCGCGGCGCAAACTCGCTCCGCGACCGCTGCACGAAGGCGACGTTGCAGCAGCCTTCCCACTGCACGGCGGTCTTCGGAACGAACAAGGCTGGCTCCCCGTCTCGGGTGACGATCCGGACCCGGCCGAACATGCCCGCGCGCAGCTGGCCACGGGCGTTCTCGAGTTCCGCACGCACCTTTACCGTCCGCGTCCGCGGATCGACTTGCGTGCTGATCCAGTTCACGCGCCCCGCGAAAGTCTCGCCGGGTACCCCATCCAAGTTCAGGAGAAGGGCCTGGCCGGCGGACACACGCGAGATGTCACCCTGCTCGACGTCTGCGAGGACCCAGATGCGCGACGTGTCTGCGACCGAGACCAAGACACCCGACGGATCAGCCAGCTGACCGATCACGGCGCGAAGCTCGACCACGACTCCAGAGAACGGCGACACAAGCTCCAGTCGCGTCGATGTGTCGCCGTTCTTCAAGATTTCTGTGATCTTCGCTGCGTCGAGACCGAGGTTGCGAAGCTTCTGCTCCGCCGCTGAGACGGCGATGCGGCTCTCGGTGAGATGCGTGCCCGACTCGAGAACGTCCTTCTCGGTCGACAGACTCTTCTTGAGTAGCTGCTTTTCTCGCGCGTGGTTCTTCTCCCACAGCTCCACGCGTGCGGACGCCTGGAGGAGCTCCGACTTGGCCGTGCCGAGCGCCACGGAGTCAACGACGAGCAGCACGTCGCCGGGCTCGACTCGATCACCGACCTGCGTGCGCACCTCGACGACGTTGCCCGGGGCGCGCGACGCCAGCACCGCGTGACGGGTTGCGTCGTAGCGCAGCTCGCCGGGAGCGGAGAGCATCCGCCGCAACGGGGCACGGCTCACTTTGGCGGTCTCCAGTCCCGCCCGGGCGGCGACGTTGGGACTCGCAAAGCGGATTGTGCTGCGCTCGGTGGCGCACGTCACCGACGGCTTGCGGCGGACTCGCGGTGAGTCATCTCGGACGATCTCGATCTCCGGAGTCAATGCCGGTAGCGCGCCACCCGTAGGGTCGTACTTGCTGTACTTCTCCAGCGTTCCCGGATTGCAGAGCTCGCACTGCGACTCCGACATGCCGTGTCCCCCGCACCAATCGTTGCGTGCACGGAACACCGGCTCCAGGTCGGCTCTGCAGCGCGAACAGATTGCCTCGGGGACCCCGTGCTCTTTGCAGAAGCCCATCGACTCGAGCAGCGACGGATCGCAAAACGGGCAGCGCTCGATGCCATGCTCGACGCACGCACCCGCCGCAGTCTCGCTGCGAGTCGCAAAGAACTCCGTTGTCCCGTAGATGCCACCACCGATCGCGGCGACGACCGCGACGAGGAGAATGCCCAACAACTTCGCCTTCGTGCTCATTTCTTCGACTCGCCGGATGGTGCGTACTTGCGGAACTGTGCGAGCGTTCCAGGGTTGCAGATCTCACAGTGCGACTCGGGCAGGCCATGTTCGGTGCACCAGTCGTTCTTCTTGCGGAAGGCAGCTTCCAGGTCGTCGCGACATCGCGTGCAGACCGCCTCGGGAACGCCATGACCACTGCAGAAACCCATCGACGAAAGCAGTGATGGATCGCAGAACGGACATCGCGCGATCCCGTGTTCATCGCACTTCGCCTTCGCCGGCGTGGAACGGCTCTTGTCGTACTTGGCGAACTTCGCGAGGGCGCCCGGGTTGCAGGCCTCGCACTGCGACTCCGGTAGACCGTGCTCGGCACACCAGTCGTTCCTGGCCCGAAACGCCGCCTCGAGGTCGTCGCGGCACCGGGTGCAGATCGCTTCGGGAACGCCGTGTCCGCTGCAAAAACCCATCGACTCGAGGAGAGACGGGTCGCAGAACGGGCAACGCTCGACCCCATGCACTTCGCAAGCCGCTGGCGTCGCCTTCTCGGATCCAGAGCCGGACCCGAGAAACGCCTTCGTGCCGTACAAGCCGCCCACCGCGGCGGCTGCTACGACGAGCAGGGCAAGGACGATCCACATCGTGTTCTTCATGGTTGTTTCCTCGGAGGGGGGCTGAACAGAATCTCGCGCGGGACACCGGCCGCGAGCTCGAGGTCGGACAGCGCGGTCGCCGCCTGCCGCAGGCGCTGGAGATGGTCGCGACGAGCCGCGAGCAGGTTTCGCTGCGACTCGAGAACTGGCAGGATCGTCGACTTCCCGACCCGGTAGGACTCGCGCGCGAGCTCGAGGGTCTCTCGTGCCCGAACGAGAACCTGCTCCGCGTAGATCCGCACCGTATCGCGACTGGCTTCGGCTCGAGCACGCGCCACCCCGACGTCCCGTCGAGCGCCCAGGCGGAACGCCTCGAGTACCTGCTGCTGCCGGGCAAGGGTGTCCGCTGCCTTGGCGATCTGCGCCTGGTTCTGGTCGAACACCGGCAGCTCGAGCCGCACGGCCGGCCCCACGCTCCAATCGCCCTCCTTCTCCGCGGCTGCGCCTACGTTGAACACGCGCGCGACGCGACCGCGTTGCCGTGCCTGCTCCGCGGCTGCTTCCTCCACGGCTTGCTGCGCGGCGCGCACGTCGAGGCGGTGCGCTTCCGCGAGCTCGTTCAACCGCTCGGCTGACGGCAATGGGGCTGCCTGGTCCGTGAAGTCTGGCCCCAACGAGCAGCCCGGCGGCAGGGCTTCGAGCCCAAGGTGGTTCGCCAGCTCCTGCCGCGCTTCTACCACAGCCAGCCGGGCATCGCGCAAGGCGACGTCCGTCGCGGCGCGGTCGAGGCGCGCGAGGTTCGCGTCGATCGCTGTGGCGGCCTGCGCGGCTACGCGTTCCTCGGCCAACTCGAGCAGGCGTGCCGCGGTCGCCCGGTTCTCCTCCGCGATCGCGACCAGGCGTTCTGCAGTGATGGCGTCGATGTAGGTGGATCGGACCGCTCCCGCGAGGGCGACAGCACTGTGCGCGACCTGCAGGACCTGCCGACGGAGGGCCGCGTCCGCCGTATCGATGCGCGCGGAGAGTTGCCACAGGTCGAGGAGGCTTCCGAGCAGGTTGCCTTCGATCGCCGTGCCACCGCCGTTGGTCGGAAAGCGCAGTGCGAGCATCAGCGACGGATTCGTCAACATGCCGGCCTGCACGCGGTCGGCCTTGGCCATGCCGATGGTCCGGAACGCACCCTGGAGTGCGGGGTTGTTGAGCATCGCGACTTCGACAGCCTCGCGTAGCGAGAGGTCGCCGACCAACAACTCACGCACACGCCGGGCACACGTATCGTCCTCTCCGGGTCGGAACGCGGACTGCACACCAGTAGCCGCACGGATCTCTTGAACCGCACGGTCGTAGTCGGGTCCGGGATCGACGGTGGCACACGCCGCGAGCAACCACGACGAACCCACCACCGCGCAGATCACGCGCTGGCGACTATTTCTGCACGCCACCAAGCCTCTCCGTCACGGATTCCGCGATCTCGAGCCAGAACGGATCCGCGATCCGGTAGTACGCGAGCTTGCCGTCAGCGCGGAAGTCGACGGCACCGAGACGACGCAGCTCGCGAAGCTGCTGCGACATGCCCGACATCGAGAGGCCGAGGACATGTGCGAGGTCGCAAACGCAGAGCTCGCGACCCTCGAGCGCCTTGAGAACTCTCAAGCGTCCCGGGTGTGCCAGCACCTTCAGCGCGTCGGCGACTTCTCGGCTGACCTCCCTCGGCGGCAGCGCGGCACTCGCCGCGGACACGCGGGGCCCGTCGATGCAGTCGACTTCGCAAATGCCTTGCTTGGCTCGTCGCTTCATTCTTCCTTGTTTCGTAAACTGAGGAACTGATCTTGAGTAGAACCTGTGATGCTCGCCGACGCAAGCCCTGTGTGCTTGTCGGTTCCTTCGATGCCAAGGCGAGATGACCAGGACCGGAAACCGAGACGCCCATGCCCCCTCCGAACAGGCGCTTACGACGACTGGCGACCTGGCTGGTCGCCTCGACGCTGACGTACAACGTCATCGAAGCCGTCATCGCGCTCTGGAGCGGCACCGAGGCAGAGAGCATCGCGCTGTTCGGTTTCGGCCTCGACAGCGTGGTCGAGTTCGCAGCCGCGGGCGTCGTGTTGTGGCGATTGGCGGTCGAGGCCCGCGGGGCCGACGCGGCAACAGTCGCCACCACCGAGCGCTGGGTGCGACGATTCGTAGGAGCGACGTTCTTGCTGCTTGCCCTCTACGTCACGGCTCAGGCGGGTGTGACCCTCTGGCGTCAGCAAGCACCCGAAGCGAGCACCATCGGGATCGCGCTCGCGATCGCGTCACTTGCGGTCATGCCGCTGCTCGCCTGGGGCAAGATGCGTGTGGCACGCCAACTCGGAAGTGCAGCGCTGCTTGCGGAGGCGAAGGAGACGCTGGCTTGCTCGTATCTCTCCGTCGTCCTGCTCGTGGGACTGGCCGCAAACGCTGCTGCGGGTTGGTGGTGGGCTGACCCCGCGGCAGCCCTCCTCATGGTGCCGTGGCTAGTCAGGGAAGGTCGCGAGGGCCTCGCGACGACGGAGTCCTAAAGCCAGTGCCGGTCATTGCAAAGAGCGTTGAGCTGTCGCACTACGGAATCCCACGGCTGAGTGGGAGCAGCCACGCCTCGCCCGCTACGCGTCACCCGTTCGAGCCCGGTCGGGCCCATCTGGGAGTTGAATCAGCCCGGGTTCGTTCTCACCGAGTGAGGACGGCAACCGGTGACGCGTCTGACGGGGCTGCAAGACGGCAAACGACGCATGGGCAACCGGTTGCGAAGCCCCGACAACGCGGGCCTCAAGTCTTGTCCGCAGCGGAGTCGACGAATAGATTCTAGATGGTGACTTCCCGTACCCACACACAGCGCGCGACTGCCTGGCTCTGCCTGGCCGTTGCCCTGCTCATCGCCCTGATGCCAGCGGCCGGGGTGATGGTGTGCTTGGGTCACGACGGTCATGTGGGCTTCGGAGCTACCACCGAGACCGGCGCCTGCCCGTACGAGCAAGACTCGGCCAACCAGCACGAACCGTCGGCGGATCTGGCGAAGAACGAAGGCCGCCACCCGCCGTGCAGCGACATCGAGCTGGATCCTCCCGAAGTCTTCAAGGACGCGGAACTCGCTCAGAAGCTGCCCAAGCCCGCCGACACTCCGCCGGACGACGATTCTCCGGCGATCGCGGTTTGGGCGCTCGACGGAGGCGGGGCAGACCAGGCGGGGGCAACGTCACCGCCCTGGGTTGCCTCGGCAGCTGCTCGGCCACGAGAGCAGCTCGAGCACCGGCGCACGATCGTCCTGCTGATCTGATCCTCCTGGGTTCTTCACGCTTCGTCTCCACGTCGGAGACGTCGAGAGAACACAGGAGGAAGCCTTGGAATCGCAGACATCATCCGCCACGCCGGCGGGCCCAGCACATCATCCACTACCGTCCGCGACGCTGTCGATCACGCTCGCGCTGTCCCTGTCGGCGTGCGCGACTCACTCGTACGCGCCGGACCCCCTGCTCGTAGACAACTTCGAGGCCTTCTCCGCGCATCGCGAAGACGTCGGCCCGAGTGATGCAGAGGCTACGCCCGGCGAGCTCTCGCTTCGCAAGGCTGCCGAGTGGCTCCGCACACGCGGACCACGAGTGAGGGAAGCGGTTGCCGCGTATCGCACAGCTCTCGCCAGGGCGGGCGTTCCGACTCCTTGGCCGAACCCCGGGATCGCGGTCGGGCCGGAGTTCGGCTGGGGCCCCGATGTCGACGTCAACAAGGTGGTGCCATTCGGGAGCCTGAGCTTCACGATTCCGCTCAGCGGAAGGCTCGGAAGGCAAGACGAGGTGAACGAAGCGTCGGCGCAATTCGCGCGTGCCGATGCGTTGGCGACCTTCCGTGAGCTCTACCTGGACCTCCGGTCGCGGTATGTGCGGCTCGCCGTCGCGCAGAAGCGCGTGGCCGTGAGAGCCACCGTTCTCGAGGCCGCGCAGGCCTCGCTCGCAGCCGCCAACGATCTCGTTGCAGCTGGCGGAGCTACCGCGCTCGACGTCTCGCTGTTCCAGCTCGAGCACGCTCGCGAACGCAGCCGAGTCTTAGGTGCCAGGCTCGCGGTAACCGACTCCGCCTCGGACTTGTCCGATCTTGTCGCCGTGAGCCCTTGGCGACTCGGCGTGCTCCCCGAAGATTCACTCCCGACGACACCGGCAGACTCTCCCAAGCTTGAGGAACTCAGGGAGTTGATCGTCAAAGAGCACCCGGGGCTGTTCCGGCTGCGCGCCGAATACGAAGTCGCCGAACGACAGCTCCATCTCGAGATCACCAAGCAGTACCCCGATCTGACGTTCGGTTCGTCCCTCGGTGGTGAGGCCGGAGAGCGCACGACAATCCTCGGGCTGAGCCTCGGGATCGAGATCCCACTCTTCGACCGCAACCAGCAGGCCATCGCGGAAGCGACAAAGCGACGAGAGGAGATACGAACGAAGTACGAGGCAGCGGCCCATCGAATCTTGACTGCGATCGAGCGCGCCCGCGCCACGGTCGTGCTGGCTTCCGCGCAGCATCGCATCCTTCGGGACGAGGTGCTGCCTGCGGCAAGAGACAACGTGGAGATCGCCAAACAGTCGCTCGCCGCCGGCTCCGCCGGAGCACTCCAGCTCCTCGACGCCGAACGCAGCTTCCGCCAGGTCCAGATCGAAGTCTTGGAGGCGCGGCTGGCGGAACAGCTCGCCTGGTCGGACCTCGAGAAGGCCGTCGGATTCCCAATCGTCGAGTTCCGCTCCGACCCCGATGACGGTGGTCGCACACCGCCCCGCGAGCTCACCGATCAACAAGAAAACAAGACTGAAGGAGAAGGGCGATGACCAGGAACCACCGTTGGGAGATCACCATCATCGCAACGCTTTGCACGCTCATCGGACTCATCAGCGGTGGCGCTGTCACCGGTGGTTTCGGCGGGAAGGCCGACACCAAGGAGCCCGACACCAGCGGCGCTCACGGAGCACACCTTCCGCCCGCAACGCTCGAGAACCTCGGCATCCGCGTCGAGAAGGTCCAACCTACGACGTTCTTCCGGAACGTCTCGGTGGCAGCTGTCGTTGTCGACACTCCGACGACCGAACAGCCTGTCTACGCGCCGATCGGCGGCCGCATCGAGAGTATCGATGTCGAACTCGGAACGGTCGTGGCCCCGGGCAAGGTGGTCGTCACTCTGGTGCGCGATCCGCTCCCCCGTCCGCAGCTGACTCTCACGGCTGACGTCCTTCGGCCTGCTCAGGAGCAGCTACACCAGAGCGTGCTCGAGCTGCGCAAGTCGGGCGAGGAGGTCCGTATCGCGAGCACCGAGCTCGAGCGAGTCGAGAAGTTCACGGGCAAGGTCGGTGGACGTGATCTGCCGATCATCCCCAGGCAGCGAGCGATCGACTTGCGCTACCAGCTCTCGAGGTCCGAGAAGGCACACGAGCAAGCGCGCCTTGAGCTCAAGAAGCACGGTCTTACGGATGCACAGATCGCCGAAGTCAAGGCTGGCGCACCGCTGCCGGAGTTCAACGAGGAGACGTGGCAACGAGCGCTCGCCCGCAACGGCCTGTGGCCGGCTGAGGCCCAGAAGCTCAGTGCCGCGCTGCCCAAGACGCTTCGAGCCCTCCCCTGGGTCACCGCAACTATCGGCGAGCTGGCAGCCAGTGGCCTCGCCACTCCCGCGCTCACGCAGTGGATGTCGATGGAAGAAGCCGCTGAGCACTTCCTCGACATCGGTGTCCTCTTGCAGCGCGGACACACGCTCGACGACCTGAAGCGCCTCCACGACTTGAACGCACTCGAGCCGGTGGTGCGAGTCATAGCGCCGCAGCTCGGAGACGGTGCCGCGTGGGACGTACTCGATGTGCTCACCAAGCGCGGCGCGAAGGTCGAAGCCGGTGACAAGCTCCTGACGCTCAGTGACCCGCGACGTCTGTTCCTGCGCACCGAACCCGTCGGTGGCGAGGTCGGCTCCATCCTGATCGCGGCGAAGGAGCGCCACACGATCACCGCCAAGCCACTCATTCGGGGCTCGGGACCGGATCTCGAAAAGCTCACTGTGAGCTACGTCCAGAGCTCGCGCGAGAGCGAGGGCACGATTGCTTTCGTCGAAGTCGACAACTCCATTCGCTCCAAGATCGACCGAGGACGTGGCCTCAGCTCCCGCACGTGGTCGCTCCGCGAGGGGATGCGATACCTCCTGAAGGTCCCGACCGCGAAGTTGAAGAACGTCTACGTATTGCCGTCCTCGGCGGTCACAGAGGACGGACCGAACAAGGTCGTCTTCCTCCAGGACGGTGACAGCTTCAAGCCCGTCCCGATCGCCATCGCGTACCAAGACGACGAGGTCGTCGTCGTCCCCGCGACGAAGGAGGTTGCGCTCTTCCCGGGCGACCCTGTCGTGCAGTCCGGTGCTTTCGAGCTCGGACTCGCCATGAAGGGCGGTGACGCCGTGGACGCTCACGCGGGCCATAACCACTAGGAGGCGCGACCATGCTGAATCGCATCATCGCGGCTTCGCTTCGCAACCGAGCCATCGTTCTCCTCTTTGCGCTCATCGTGGGTGGCTACGGCCTGTTCGAGGCTGTGCGCACGCCGATCGATGTGCTGCCCGACCTAAACCGTCCCGTTGTCACGGTCATGACGGAAGCGCATGGCATGGTGCCCGAGGATGTCGAGCGCCTCGTGACCTGGCCGATCGAGCAGGTGATGAACGGGGCCACCGGTGTGTTCCGCGTTCGCTCGGCGAGCGGCCTGGGACTTTCCGTCGTCTATGTCGAGTTCGACTGGGGCACCGACATCTATCTGGACCGGCAGATCGTCGCCGAGAAGCTCCAGATCGCTGTGCCCAACTTGCCGCCCGGCGTGCAGCCGATCCTGGCCCCCATTAGCAGCATCATGGGCCAGGTCCAGATGATCGGCTTCCAGAGCAAGAACGGGGAAACCGACATCCTCGAGCTTCGGCGCAGGATCGACCGCGACGTTCGGCCTCGGATCCTGTCTCTGTCCGGCATCGCCCAGGTCATCTCCATCGGCGGCCAACCGTCCGAGCTCCAGGTCGTCGTCGACGCGGAAAAACTGCGGACGTTCGACGTCACGCTTCGGGAGGTGGCCGACGCCACGCGCGAAGCGAACATCAACGTGGCGGGTGGTTTCCTCAACATCGGCGCGAAGGGTCCTCTGGTTGCAGTGTCCGGGCTCCTCGAGAAACCCGAGGAGCTGACGCGAGCCGTCGTTCGACCAGACCCAACCCGGCCGATTCGCATCGAGGACGTCGCCGAGGTGGTGTTCGGACCTGCCGCGATTCCGACCGGCACCGCCGGTATCAACGGCGAGCCGGGCATCGTCATGGTGATCATGAAGCAGCCCGGCGTGGACACTCTGGACTTGACCCAACGGGTCAACGCCGAGCTGCGACAGATTCAGCGTGAGCTACCGAGCGATGTCGTCATCGACGACGGCGTGTTCCAGCAGGCGGCCTTCATCGAGCGGGCCATCGACAACGTGCTCGAGGCGGTGCGGGACGGCGCGATCCTCGTCGTCATCATCCTGTTCCTGTTCCTGCTCAACTTCCGGACGACGTTCATCACGCTCTCCGCGATTCCACTCTCTGTCGCGATCGCCTCACTCGT
>CALJUJ010000453.1 GCA_937975525.1 uncultured bacterium | reverse complement strand
CGGCGTTGACGTAGGGGAGGGCGGTCGTGAGGTACATGGGCAACAGCTCGATTCGGCATCAGTATGAGGGGCGAGTGAAGGGGGTCAAGCGTCGATCGACGTTAGCCGAAGTAGCATCGATTCCAATAGAAGCGTGTGGTTGGGGTTGCCGCGGCGAAGGAGGTTGGCTGCTCCACGCACGGTGTCTCCCATGGCCAATAGCCGCCGGACTTCGCGAGGTCGATACGATCCCGTCTCGATTTCTTCGCGCGCAGCATTGCGGATCTCAGCAAGTAGCAACTCGAGGTTGCGTTCCAAAGCCTCCGGCGCCTCGCTCAGTCGGCGCATGGCGGGATCGAGGTCTACGTAGGCGGCGCCCGCGAGCGCTTCGAGCGACGCTAACAGGGAAGTGCTGCCGGGCTCGGTCGAACGCAGCTCGAGCGCCCGGCTCATGCTACCCTCGCTGGCCGCGGCCAGCGTTCGTGCCTCGCCTTCATCGACGCCGTGCCTGGAGACGAGAATCTCGGCGACGGTATCTGTCGGAAGCGGTTGAAACGCCAACCGCTGACAACGTGACCGCACGGTCGCCAATAGTGCGTCGGAATGATCGCTCACGAGAATGAGAATCGAGTTCGCGGGCGGATCTTCGAGCGTCTTCAGCAATGCGTTCTGGGCCGCCACCGTCAGGGCGTGGGCGTCGTCGACGATGGCGAACTTGAGCCGACCTGCGGTTGGCGCGAGCTGAACGAAACGCTTGACCTCGCGAGCGCGATCGACTCCGATGTCGCGCTTGCCCGACTCCGGCGTGACGATGCGCACGTCCGCATGCGAACCCGCCCCGATCTGCACGCAGGAAGCACATCGTCCACATGCGTCTTCTCCGTCGACTTCACATTGGGCCCAGGAAGCAAGAGCGCGTGCGGTGAGGCCCTTGCCCACGCCGGCGGGCCCCGCGAAGAGGAGAGCGTGCGCGAGCCGTTCGTCGCGCAACGCCCGGCGCAAGAACCCTACAACACGATCCTGGCCGTGAATCTGCGCGAAGCCGTTCATCCAACGAGCTCCGCTACGCGCTCGAGGATCTTCGAACCGACATTCGGGATGTCGTCCGCGGCGTCGACGACCAGATGGCGTTGCGGGTCTTGACGCGCGAGAAGCGCGAAGCCGCGCCGGATTCGTTCGTGGAAAGATACATCCTCGCTGTGGAATCGGTCACTACCCTGCGCTCGCCCCAACCCAAGGTCCACCGGGCAATCCAACAAGATCGTCAGGTCGGGCTTCAGTCCTCCGCGGACGAGCTCGTCGAGTCGTGTGACGAGCTCGACGTCGAGCGAACGTGCGAATCCCTGGTAGACGATGGTCGAAGCCGAGAAGCGGTCGCAGAGAACGATGTCGCCAGCGGCGAGCGCGGGGCGAATCACCTCGGCAAGGTGCTGGGCTCGATCGGCCAAGTACAGAAGCAGCTCCGTCATCGGCGCGGGCGCGGGGTTCCGGGCTTCCATCACCAACCGGCGGATCTCTTTGCCGATGGCCGTACCTCCAGGCTCGCGGGTCACGCGAACGGTGCGACCTCGGTCTCTCAAGGCAGCAGCGAGGAGATCGATCTGAGTCGATTTCCCCGCCCCCTCGACCCCCTCGAACGTGAGCAGCATGCCGCGTCTGGCCATCCTCTTCCTCGGCGCGCATCCTTCAGTATCCCGAAGCGCACTGCAATCGCCCGGCTCGGGCGGGCTCAACGGATCTCGAGCCAGCTCAGCACCGATCCAAAGCGACTAGGGTCCGGGTCGAGGTCGAGCACGACTTCGACGGCGCGGCTCAACCCGTGCGGCCCTTCGCATCGACTATCGACGCGAAGCCGCCGCGCGTCCAACACGGCCGCGGCCACCGTCACTTCGAACGACGCATCGGGAAAGGAGAAGGGGTTGCCGCCAGCAAGCGGTACGTGCCGATCGTCATGCGTGCCTGCGACGCCGTCGGGGCCCAAGAGGATCTCCGCGGGGTCGAGCCCCTCGCGCAGGGCCAACTGCGTCAGGGCGATGCCCGCCTCGGCGCTGTAGAGCGTTTGGAGCCGCTGCCGTTGCCCATGCACGAGAACCGATTCGACCCGGGCAAGGGTCTGCAGGTGCCAAGTCAGCGGCAGGGCCAAGGACAGGACCACAATGACGGAGACCAAGGCGATCCCGCGATCCGTGCTGCACATCACGGCGGAATCCGCAAAGTGGTGCTGGTCGACAGCGCGACCCGTCCGCCGACGTCGCGGGCCTCGAGGTGGATCCGCGCGATCGATCGGCGCAGCGACGCCGGGACCCCGCCCGGGTCGTCGGCAAGTCGGTTGCCGCGTTCGTCGTAGTAGCCCCAACCGATGGTGAGCCCGGCCAAATCGTCCGCGAACACCTGGAGCCCGCCGTTGCCCGTCTCGCGACGCATGACTGCCGCAGCAGCGTCCCAATGATACGTGACGCTCTCGCTGGCGTCCGTCGTATCGCCATCGCCGTTGACGTCCGCGACCAATTGAACCGTGGTGGGGGTGGCCAGTTCGATTCGCGCAGCGAGACGAGTGGTCGCCGAAGAGCCGGCGCGCCGGACATCGGTGGCCACGGAATCTGCCAAGACCCACAGGGAACGATCGATTGCCGCTGCGCGGACGAACGCACGTTCTGCGGCGACGATGGTGCGAACCCAAACGACAGCCTGGGCGGAAAGGTGGGCGAGGAACGCGAGGGCGACCAGGGCTTCCAGGAGCGACGAGCCTCGCTGCGTGAGACCCTTCGTCATGGTCTCCAGACCATTGCGTGCAAGCTCGTGCGGAGCTGCGGAAGTCGATCGTGGCGAACCTCGACGGTGACGTGTGAGAGGTGCGGGCCTCGGGGAGCGGATCGGAGCTGCACCGCCCACGGTCCTCCTGGGGGCGTGGGCTCGTCCGGGTGGCCGGCAATGGCGATCTCCAGGGATTTCTCCGCAAGGCGATGGCTGGTACGCGTCAAGTCGAAGACGCGCCCCGCCGTGGCGACTCCGGCGACGCTTCCGGTAAGGGCGGCGCCGATCACGGCGAGCAGGGCCGTGGCTACCAGCACTTCGAGGAGCGTCATCCCCGCGCTGGTCATCGGTCGGTCCGTACCCGTCCGGCAATGTTGACGATGACGGCTCGCCTTTCGGCGCCCAGCCCGCGCAGAGTCGTCGTGCCGAAGCGGCTGGCCGTCCCGCGTGTGGTGAAGCGAATGACCTCTTCCGGAGCGGTGCAGGCTTCGACGTGGACGCCGGGCGGTAGCTCTCCCGTGCGGATCGTCGCCCATCCCGCCGGTCCGCGCTCCTGAATGGAGATGCTACGGGTTCCGATCGAGACCCGAACGCCGACCTCCACTTGCCTTGCGACGGCATGCGCACGGGCGCGCTCGAGCTCGAGAACGGCCTGCCGGGTGGCGCGACCGAGGTGCTGCGCGCGTCGCGTCTGCTGCAAGGCCAGCGTCGCCGAGCCGACGAGTAGGGTAGCCAGGGCGAGTGTCGCGAGGACTTCGAGCAGAGTCCAGCCGCGTGGGTGGATCAGGGGTAGAAGTTGCCGACATACCAGTCGACGATCTGGTCGCCAGAGAACAGCGCGATGAGCGCCCCCGCCGCGAGAAAAGGCCCGAACGGAATGGGAACCTTGCTGTCGACGCCACGCAGCAGCATGATCATTCCACCCGCAATCGATCCGGTCACCGAGGCGACCATGAGCACGAGCAGTACCGACTTCCAGCCGAGAAACGCGCCGATCATGGCCAGCAGCTTGATGTCGCCGCCACCCATTCCCTCGCGACCTGTCGCGCGGTAGTAGCCCTCGGCAACGGCCCAGAGAAAGCCGCCTCCGAGAAGTAACCCTGCCAGGCTGTCGCCCCAGGTCGGCCCAAGGCCACCGAGCGCTAGCAGAAACCCGACGACGATCCCGGGAAGGCTGATGACGTCGGGAATGATCTGATGGTCGAGATCGATGAACGTGACGGTGATGAGCGCGCAGGTCAGCACCGTTGGGCCTACCAACTGTGGGCTGAGGCCGAAGTGCAGCACGAGGGCTGCGAACAGCAAAGCAGTGAGCAACTCGACGAATGGATAGCGGGCGCCAATCGGCTCTCGGCACGCCCGGCACCGGCCTCCAAGCAGTGCGTAGCTCAGCAAAGGCACGTTGTCGCGGGGCAGGACGGGAGCACTGCAATGCGGACAGCACGAGCGCGGTCGGACGATGGACAGCTTGTGCGGGACACGGTGGATGCAGACGTTGAGGAAGCTTCCGACAACGAGTCCCGCGAGCACGGCGGAGAGCAGCAGCATCGGGCCAGGATAGCTGCCCGACCATCCTGCAGGGAAATCGGCGTTCAAGGTGTGAGGCCGCCATCGTCGCTGTCGTAGGTGAATGTGCGTGAGCCCTGTGCATGGCGCGCGCTCGCCGTGAAGGCGTCGCTGCCGGCCGTCATCGTCAAGCTGACACCGGGGGATAGACGGAAGCCTGGAAGCTCGGTTGCACAGGCCGCGTCGACGCAATCTGCGTACGACTCCGAAACGGCAAATTTCGCCTCCTGGGCGACCGCTGCATTGCGGAGGTCGGACTGTGCTCGCGCGTCGAAGCCACGCTGGCGATAGGCCGCGTACTGCGGGACGGCAACCGAGGCCAGAATGCCGACGATCGCGACGACGACCAACAACTCCACGAGGGTGAATCCGGAGATTCGCTGTACGTGCGGCATCAGAAGCTCCTTTCAGCCCAGTACGGCTCCAACTCGGAAGATCGGAAAGTACATCGCAATCACGACGCCCCCGACTACGCAGGCGAGTGCGAGCACCAGCGATGGTTCGAGGAGCGACAGGAGTCGGTCGATGCGGTCGTTGGCGTCCGCGTGCAGGAGGGTCGCAAGCTCGTCGAGAGTGTCGGCCAGCTGTCCCGACTCCTCGCCGACCGCAACGAGCTGGACCACCGTCGGGAAGACCCAGGGGTCTCCCGCGAGCGCCTGGGTGAGGCTGCTGCCACGGCCGATGCGCCGCCCCGCGCGTGCCAGCGTCCCCGCGACCGGCGCGCTGGCGGTGGAGCGCTCAGCCACGGCCAAGGCTTCGTGCAGCGGGATTCCGCCGGAAACCAGGCTCGCCAACGTCTCGGCAGCGTTGGCCAGGGCTGATGTGAGCACGATCGTTCCGACGACGGGGGAGCGGTGAATCAGTATGTTCGCCAGGCGCCGCGCCCGCGGGTTGTGTATCGCCAGCGGCGTGAGCCCGACGCAGAGCACTGCCGTGCCGCCGAGCCACGGCGCCAGTCGCGACGCCTGGTCGCTGATCGCCAGGACGATCCGGGTCGCCAGTGGTAGGTCGTGGCCGAACTCGCTGAACACCTCGGCAAAGACGGGAATCACGAAAAGCAACAAAGCGGTGACGGTCCCGAGTGCGACGATCAAGACGATCGCCGGGTAGGCGAGCGCCCGGCGGACGCGGTGAAGTACTTCTGCGTTTCGATCGAGATGTTTGGCGGCGCGGTCGAGCGCGTCGTCGAGCCTGCCCGTCAGCTCCCCGGCAGCCACCACCTCCACCGTGAAGGTGTCGAACAGACCTGGCTGGTGCTTCATGGCGCGGGCAAGGGGCGCACCGGATTCGATTTCTTGCCGAAGTTGCGCCAAGTGACCGAGGGCGGCGTCTGGCCAGCGCGGTGGACCGGCAAGTGCAGCATTGCGCAAGGCGTTGTCGAGCGTCACGCCTGCTCGCATGAGGAACGAGAGCTGCCGTAGCCAGGCGCTGCGGGCCTTCTCCGAAACCGTCCGTCGGCCAAAGCTCCATGTTCGGCGGGGCACGGCGGCGCGATCGCCGGTCCATCCAGAGCCCATCGTCTCGGTTGCAGGAACTCGTAGCTTCATCGGGAGGGCTACGTATTCGCCTCGGCAACCCGCACGAGCGATCTCGAGGGTGTGGGTGATGGCCGTCCTTGATTGCTTGCCGCTACGGTTCCGGCTCGTATGAGGTTGTCGACGGCGGCCTCCATCGTCTGCATGCCGAGCTCCCGGCCTGCCGCCTGCACGTGCGCGCGGATCTGGTGCCCC
>CALJUJ010000452.1 GCA_937975525.1 uncultured bacterium | reverse complement strand
GCCGCCCCGGCGCAGAAGGCCAGGAAGCGGCGGCCGCCCGCGCGCGCCTGCCAGAAGGCGAGCAGCAGCGCCACCGGCACGGTCGGCAGGCGTGTCCCGACGGCGAGTGCCGCGAGCATGCCGACCACGAAGGCAATCGGCCACCGCGGGGCTTCGGTTCGCGTCGCGAGCAGGAACGCACCGACCATCGCCAACGACGACAGGCCATAGGTCTTGGTGACGGTCAGGTAGTGGAGCGAGAGCACATGCGTCGCGAAGGCGGCGACGACGACCAGCATCACCCACACCGCCCCTGACCGGCGCAGCGCGTGCACGGCGAGCACGCCTCCCAGCAGCGCCCCGGGCACGACGCTCGTCAGGCGCCCGGCGAGCAACGCCGAATCCGCGGGCAGGACGGCCAGCACCCCGGCGGCGAGAATCGGCAGGTACGGCATCTGCGGATAGAAGAAGTCCGCGTACAAACGCTCGCCGTCGAGGACTCGCATGGCCGCGAGCACGTAGAACCCCTCGTCGGCGTTGACGCCGTGGACGCTGGCGATGCCACCGAGCCACATGCCCAGCACCACGACCGCGCAAGCAAAGACCGCGACCGCGGAGGCGCTCTGTCGAACCATGCTCTCGGACGATCGACGACGAGGGAGAACGCCGGCAGCCGTCAAACGATCTCGGAGTATCGGGCGCTGAGGCTCTCGAACTGCTTCTGTCGCCACACGCCGGAGCGGTGCATCAGGTAGCGGAAGGTCAGCCACAGGATGCCGAGACCGTAGCGCGAGCTCGCGATGAAGCTCGCCGACGAGGCCTCCGGGAAGTAGCGCGTCGGCACGGCCACCTCGGCGACCCGCAGGTTGGCATCGACGAATTGGGCCATGATCTCCTGGTCGAAGATGAACTTGTCCGAGTTGAAGCGAAAGTTCACGGTCTCGAGCGCGTGCCGCGTATAGGCGCGATAGCCGGTGTGGTACTCGGACAACCGGAGATTGAACGTGCGGTTCTCGACCCAGGTGAGGAAACGGTTCGAGATGTACTTCCACCAGGGCATGCCGCCGGCCAGCGCCGAGCCGCTCTTCAGCCGCGAGCCGAGGACCACGTCCGCCTCGCCCCGCTCGATCGGCCCGACGATTTCCGGCAGCAGCGTCGGATCGTACTGGTAGTCCGGATGCACCATGACGACGACGTCGGCTCCGGCGCGCAGCGCTTCGGCGTAGCAGGTCTTCTGGTTGGCGCCGTAGCCGTAGTTGCGGGCGTGGACGAAGATCTTGAGGTTCAGATCACGAGCGACCTGCACGGTGTCGTCGGAGCTCGCATCGTCGACGAGGATCACGGTGTCGACGCGGTCGTGCGGTAGCTCCATGTAGGTCATGTGCAGGGTGCGGCCGGCGTTGTAGGCCGGCATCACCACGACGACGCGGGGCTTGTCCCCGAGCAGCTTCTGCTCGGAGCCTTCGGGGGACGATGCGGTGGATGGTTGATTCATGGCGTAGGACTCTCCTTCAGGGCTGGTGGCTGTCTGGCGGATTCTGCGGCGGCGCACCAGCCGAATCCGACCCGTTGCGTGCGAATCGGTCGCGCGCCTCGCGACCGACGGGCCTTCGATCGACGAGACGGTTGCTGAACAGGAAGCTCGAGATCTCGCGGGCCACCAGCTGGTGCCCCGGAGCCTTCCAGTGCTCGCTGAAGTAGTAATTCTCCTCGGGCCGCGAGCGAAAAACCTCGAGCAGATCCAGGATCGGCAGACCGTGAGCCCGGGCGACACTCACCAGGAGCCGATTGGGGTGATCGTAGCGGAACTCGTTCGGGTCGAGTTGGTAGCGCAACAACGTATCCGCCCATTCCCCGGCCGACGCCTGCTTGTGCGCGGGATTGACGACGACCGCGAAGGCGATGTCGCGTTCGTCGGCGATCTCGGCGATGCGCACGAGAGATTGCTCCGTCAGATCGATGCCGCGCTGCACCCGCGGCGGCGGCTCGTCGCTGTGGATCTGCATCATCTGGCGACCGCTGACTCCCGCACGGTAACGACGGAACATGCGGTAGACCTGACTGTTGTGGCGCAGCCAGGTTCGCCAGCGCTGGAAGAGGCTCGGGTCGCGCTGCCAACGGTACAGCTGCTTGCCGAACTTCACGTTGTCTTCGAGATCGTTGAACACCGCGATCGACAACAGCACGACGTCGGGATCGACCAGGTCGACCGTCTGCGCGAAGAACTCGGCCGCCTGCACCGTTCCGTAGCCGGGGACGCCTCCGTTCACGACCTCGACCGGGCGGGAGAGACGCTCGGCGAGAATCTTCTCCATGTAGCGTGGGAAGGTCTCTTCGATGGGCACGCCGTGGCCGAACACCATCGAATCGCCGATCGCGTAGATCCGCAGCGTGTCCGGAGCTTTCGGTCCGTACTCGCGGTCGCGCAACCCCCAGGCGTTGATGTGCAGGGGGATGTCGGTCTCGTTGAGCGTGCCGCGGTACTGCGGCCGCATACGAAACCCGAGGTCCGGATCGCGCTCGATCAGGTCCTTCTGCAAGGCCTCCTGCTGGGGCACGAAGAGAGCGATGCCGATCTCGGCGAGCACGAGGGCGACGACGACTCCGTACGCGGCCTTGGCCAGCCGCCCGATCGTCAGGAAACGAAGGTAATCCATTCCAGCGTGGTCGTGCCGCCGTCCTCAGAATTGGAAGTAGATGAACGGCAAGTCGCGGCCACCGTACAAGATCTTGCCGAGAACGGCCATCGCGATCGCCGCGTAGGCGGGCGACCGGATCCACCAGGGAATTCTCAAGAAAACCGTATGCTTACCCGAGGCATACTGGGGGACGTCGACGGCCAGCACCGCACCGAGCATCAGCCACGGCAGCCAGCCGATGTCGCCGAGGCCGTCGCCGGCGAGGATCCCGCCCAGGTACGCGAAGGCGACCTGGACGTCCGGAGCGCGGAAAAAGATCCAACAGAGCACCGCGAGGTGGAAAGTCCAGACGCCGGCCGCGAGGCTGCCGAGCCACCCTGCCCCGCGTACCTGCGCCGTCGGCTCCTTGCCGATCCCGAGCATCCGCTCGATGCCGAGCAGCGCACCGTGGATGCCTCCCCAAATGACGAACGTCCACGCCGCACCATGCCACAGGCCACCGATGAGCATCGTCAGCATCAGGTTGCGGTACGTCATCCAGGAGCCGCTGCGATTGCCGCCGAGCGGGATGTACAGGTAGTCGCGCAGCCAGGTGGAGAGCGAAATGTGCCAGCGCCGCCAGAACTCGGTGATCGACCGCGACAGGTACGGTTGCTCGAAGTTGATCATCAAGCGGATCCCGAACAGCTCGCTGACGCCGCGCGCGATGTCCGAGTAGCCCGAGAAGTCGCCGTAGATCTGGAACGAGAACAAGTAGGCCCCGCGCAGCAGCATCCCGGCCGTCAACTCCTCGGGCGAGGAGAAGATGCGATCGACCTCGAGGGCGACCGTGTCGGCGATCAACACCTTCTTCGCCAAGCCGACGATGATCAACTGGACGCCGATGTGGATTCGCTCGGGGGTGACCCGCGCCGGCGCAAGAATCTGTGGCAGCAATCTGCTGCCGCGCTCGATCGGCCCCGCGACGAGCTGCGGAAAGTAGCTGACGTACAGCGCGTAGTCCTCGAACCGCTGCACCGGCTCCATGTCGCGGCGGTAGACGTCGACCACGTACGACATCGACTGAAAGGTGTAGAACGAGATGCCCACCGGAAGGATGATCGACAGGGTGGGCGCCGAGGCGGAAATGCCGAGTGCCTCCAGCCCGGACAGCGCCGAACCGACGAAGAAATTGAAGTACTTGAAGAAGCCGAGGATGGTCAGGTTCGTGCACACGCTGATGAGCAGATACCGGCGGCGGCGCTGAGCGTCCGCCTCGGCGTGCACCAGGCCCGCGACGTTGAAGTCGATCAGCGTCGTCAGAAAGATCAGGCCGAGAAATCGCCAATCCCACGAGCCGTAGAAATAGTAGCTGGCGACGAGGAGGAAGCGGTTCTTCCACGCCCCGGGGAGCAGCGCGAAGCCGAGCAGAACGCACGGCAGAAAGACCAGAAACGCTTCCGAATTGAAGAGCATCGATGCACGGACCCAGCGTCAGCCGTTCGCTCGCACCGCTGCGGCGAACACCGCCACGCCCTCGCGCCAGTCGGGAAGCACGATGCGCGGCTCCTGCAGCGTGGTCAGCACCGAGTAGCTCGGGCGCTCGGCCGGGCGCGGAAACTCGGCTGTCGCCACCGGGGTCACCGTCGCCTGCAAGCCGAGCGCAGCGAACAGCTCCCGGGTCAGGTCGAACCAACTCGCCGCACCCGCCCCGGCGCAGTGGTACGTGCCATGGGCTCCCGTGGGCAGCAGCGCGTCGATCGCCGCAGCAAGATGTGGGGCGTACGTGGGCGAGCCGAACTGGTCGCTCACCACGCGCACCGCACCCTGCGCCGCGAGCCGCATCATCGTCTTCGGAAAGTTGGCTCCGTGCTCGTGATACACCCACGCCGTGCGCACGATGTAGTGCCTCGGATTGAGCTCGCGCACCGCCTGCTCGCCCGCCAGCTTCGATCGCCCGTACACCGAACGTGGCCCGGTCGCGTCGAACTCGTGGTACGGGCGCCGGGCGCAGCCGTCGAACACGTAGTCGGTCGACACGTGCAGCAGCGCCGCCCCCGTCTCCGCCGTGGCTACGGCGAGGTTGCGCGGTCCCAACGCATTGCCGCAGAAGGCGGCCTCGGGATCCTGCTCGGCGCCGTCCACCTGGTTGTACGCGGCGGCGTTGACGACGACATCGGCGCGCGCGCGCTCGACGGCGGTACGCACCGCCGCCAGGTCGGTGATGTCGAGCTCGGCGTGCGACAGGGCGACCACGTCGGCGGCGCCCCAGCGCTGCCGCAGCGCCGTGCCGAGCTGCCCGCCCGCGCCGGTGAGTAGAAC
>CALJUJ010000451.1 GCA_937975525.1 uncultured bacterium | reverse complement strand
GCTCGTGCGCGAGCAGCGTCGCCACGCGCCCCTTGGGCGTGCGGGCGAGGAATCCCTCCTGGATCAGGAATGGCTCGTAGACGTCTTCGACGGTGTCGCTCTCTTCGCCGATCGAAGCGGCGAGCGTCTCGAGGCCGACCGGACCGCCGCCGAATTTGTCGATGATCGTCAGCAGGATGGCGCGGTCCATCTTGTCGAACCCGCGGCGGTCGACTTCGAGCATCGCCAGTGCCTGGTCGGCGACCGCGGCGGTGATCACCCCGTCGGCGCGGACCTGCGCGTAGTCGCGCACGCGGCGCAGCAGGCGGTTGGCGATGCGCGGTGTCCCGCGCGACCGGCGCGCGATTTCGATTGCCCCGGGCGCCTCGATGGCGACGTCGAGGAGCCGAGCCGAGCGGTGGACGATCTGCGCGAGCTCCTCCGGTCGATAGAACTCGAGGCGAAAGCTCACCCCGAAGCGGTCGCGCAGGGGCGACGTCAGCAGGCCGGCCCGGGTGGTGGCGCCGACCAGGGTGAAGCGCTTGAGGTCGAGCTTGATCGACTTCGCCGACGGCCCCTGGCCGATCATCACGTCGATCTGGAAGTCCTCCATCGCCGGGTACAAGATTTCCTCGACGATCCGGCTCAGCCGGTGGATCTCGTCGATGAAGAGCACGTCGCCGGACTGCAGTCCGGTGAGGATCGCGGCGAGGTCGCCCGGCCGTTCGATCACCGGGCCGGCCGTGCTGCGGATGTTGACGCCCATGGCGTCGGCGACGATGTTCGCCAGCGAGGTCTTGCCGAGCCCCGGCGGTCCGTAGAGAAGGATGTGGTCGAGGCAGTCGCCGCGGCCGCGTGCGGCTTCGATGGCGACGCCGAGGTTTTCCTTCACCGCTTCCTGGCCGACGTACTCGGCGAGCGTGCACGGGCGCAGGCTATTCTCTACGGTGATGTCTTCGTCGGCCGGGGCGCCGGATACGATCCGATCGGCTTCGTTCATCCGCTCAGCTTCTTGAGGGCACCGCGAATCACATCCTCGAGGTTGCTCGCGCCAGCGCTGGCGACGGCGGTGGCGGCCTTCTCCGCCTCGTTTCGTCTATAGCCGAGGTTGACCAGAGCGGAAACCGCCTCGGCCTCGACGCCACCGGCGGCGACGGTGCGTCCGGCGTCGGCGCGCGTGCGCGGGAGCTTGTCGCGCAACTCGACGAGCATCCGCTCCGCGGTCTTCTTGCCCACGCCCGGGATCGCCACGAGGCGGGCGACGTCGTCGTCTTCGAGCGCGCTGCGCAGCTCGGTGAACGGCGTCCCGGAGAGGATGTTCATCGCCAGGCGAGGACCGATGCCCGACACTCCGGTGAGCAACAAGAATAGTGCTTTTTCCTCGGCGTCCAGGAAGCCGAACAGCAACAGCGCATCTTCACGCACGTGCGTGTGCACGATCACGCGGACCTCGCTGCCGACCTCGGGGAGCCGGTAGAACGTGTTGAGCGAGATGAGGACCTCGTAGCCGACGCCGCCGACGTCGACCACGGCGCGGTCGGCGTGTTTGTGCGCCAGGCGCCCGCGCAACTCGGCGATCATCGGCGGCGCGCGCCGCGCGCCGCGCGCCGCGATCGGAGAACCGCTCCCCCGGTCTCGGCACCCACGAGATCGGCGAAGCGTCGGCTGTTGAGGTGGCAGACTGCCGCGCCGAGGGCATGGGCCTGGTCTGTCTGAATGTTGACGGCGACCCCGAGAAGGTGAGCGATCATGGTCTGCATCTGCTCCTTGGTCGCGCGCCCGCCGCCGGCGACGGCGACCTTGATCTCCGCGGGGCTGTACTCGGCGATGGTGAGATCGCCGGCGGCGGCAGCCACCAGAATCGCACCGCGTGCCTCTCCGAGTCGGAAGGCGGTTTGCACGTTGTCACCGACGAAAGACTTCTCCAGGCTCAGGCAACTCGGGAGGTGCTCGTCGATGATGCTCCGAACTCGCTCCTGGATCGCGGCCAGGCGCTGCGGCAGGGTGCCGCGGGGGCGGATGACGCCACCGGCGACGAAGCGCGGGCGGCCGGCCGCCTCGTCGACGACGCCCCAACCCGTCGCTACGGTGCCGGGGTCCACGCCTAGGACGCGCATGGCGCGGCCTCCGTTGTACGGTGGACCGTGCGCGCCCGGCGCGATCTCAAGCTGCGCTCAATCGCTCCATCTCCTCGGGCGGGATGTCGGCATTCGACGAGACCGACTGCATGTCGTCGTGGTCGTCGAGCATGTCGAGGAGCCGCAGGACCTGCTCGGCTTCTTTTCCGGTCACGTTGACCGTATTGTCCGGCACCATCGTCACTTCGGCGTCATCGGTCGCGACGTCCGCCTTCGTCAGGGCTTCGGTCACGGCGTCGAACTCCTCCGGAGCGGTGGTGATCTCGAAGCCGTCCTCGCTCGCGTCGACGTCTTCGGCGCCTGCCTCGAGGACGATCTCCATCAGTCGGTCTTCGTCGATGGTGTCGGTGGCGATGTGGATGACGCCGCGCTTCTTGAACATCCAGCCGACGCAGCCGGAGGTGCCGATGCTGCCGCCGTTCTTGTCGAAGATGTGGCGGACCTCGGCGACGGTGCGGTTGCGGTTGTCGGTCAGCGCGGAAGCGAGGATCGCGACGCCGCCGGGGCCGTAGCCTTCGTAGGTCACCTCCTCGTAGGAGGCACCCTCCAACTCGCCGGTTCCCTTCTTGATCGCGCGGTCGATGTTGTCCGTGGGCAGGCTGTTGCTACGTGCGGTGTTGATCGCCGTTCGCAAGCGTGCGTTGGCGCTCGGGTCGCCGCCGCCCATGCGCGCAGCGACGATGATTTCCTTCACCAGCTTGCTGAAGAGCTTGCCGCGCTGCGCGTCCTTGGCGCCCTTCTTGCGCTTGATGGTGCTCCACTTCGAATGGCCGGACATGACTCGCTCCTACGGGATTGTCGTGCTCGCGCACGACGTCGGGAGCTAGCCTACGGCCCTGGGGGAGTAAACGTAGTCGTCGGCGGGTCCGGTCGCCGCGTCGCGCGCACCCTTCCCAGCGGCGGTCCGCATCGGTTCTCATGTGTGACGCAAACGAGTATGACCGGACCGCCGCTACGATGACGCCCGCATCCGAATCCACGTCGGCCGGTAGGCCGCCCTCGCTTCTCGTCGTCGGGTCGGTCGCCTTCGACCGCAACGAACGCGATTGGCGCGTCGACCAGCGCCTGGGCGGCGCGATCACCTACGCCGGCTTGACGGCTGCGAACCTCGGCTGCCGCGTCGCTGGTTGGTGCGCACTCCCGGCGGCGGTGGTCGAGCGCGTGGCAGGTCGCCTCGACCGCATCGACCTCTACGTCAGCCCGTCGCCGCGCGCGACGCGTTTCGTCAACCGCGAAGCGGCCGGTTCGGAGCGTGGGCAGAGCTGCCCCGAACGGGCCCGGCCGCTGCGCTGGGAAGACCGTCCCTTCTCCCGCCGTGTCCGCTGGGACTGGTGCCATCTCGG
>CALJUJ010000450.1 GCA_937975525.1 uncultured bacterium | reverse complement strand
ACCGAACCCCTGGGCGCGCAGCGATGCGTCGAGGGAAGCCGCCAGGCGTTCCCGTTCCTCGCGCCGTGGCTCGAAGACGAGAAAGAACGCACCCATCGCGCCGGTATCGTCGACGGAACCCGGCCGGAGTCAATCGTTTGCGAAGGGGCGGGTCGTCGTGGGAGCGATCGACCGCCTTCACCGGTGCGGCCTCCGTACGGGTGCAAGCTGCGGCAACCTATGCCCCTGTCGCGCCTTGTCAGCGGCCGGAACGTGATGCCAGAGTCGGGGACGATGCAAATCGATGCTGGCGGCGTCCCCACCCGATCGCACGGCGAGACCTCCCTCGTGCCCTTCGGCCTGCTACTCGTGCTGCTCGCCGGCTGCGGCGACTCGGACTCGACCGCGGCACCGTTCCAGCCGGGTCCCGCGCTGCCGCCGGTCTACGCCGAGTACGATCTCCACCCCGAGCCGCCCGCGATCTTGCGCGACGTCGCGCTCATCGACGACGACGCCCGCTTCACCCAACCCTACGTTCCCGGACATCGCACTACGATGGACGGGCGCGTCGCGATTCGCGTGCAGGGCGGCCCTCCCGGGACCGAGCGTATCGCGACCCATCTGAGCTTCTTTCTCTTCGTCCCGGAACGCCTCCAGGAGCCGGTGATGGGCGGGCCGTCCGGGGCCGAGATTCTCGCCGAGACCGAACCCTTCGACGTCGTCTTCCCGCCGGCGCTGGACCCGTCGGTCGAGCGCCTCGGCCATCACGCGATCTGCGACCCGACCGAGGAGTTCGCCGTGCCCGGCGAGCGTCCCAACCCGTACCCCTGCGGCGCCGACGATCGCCACGACTGCTACGACATTACGGTCATCAGCTCCACGTCGCCCGGCAACGACGCCATCCTCTGGGGTACGCCGGTGACCATCGAAGTGTCGGATCCGAAGACCGCGCAGGCGCGCATCGTCGATGTCACCCTCGGCGAGCCGGTGCAGGGCATCACGATCCCCCGGTCGACCGAGTGGACCGAGCCGGCGGTGACGATCGATGGCCGTCTGCTCACCGGACGCCTCGGCCGCTTCCCGCGCCGTTGGACGAATCCGAACACCGGCGAGACGTTTCTGCGTCCCTACGACCTGGCCTACGCGCAGCTCCCCGACGACGCCGAGCCCTGCGACGTGACCGGCTGGACCGACTTTCACCCGATGTCGCATGCGCCGTACGACCCGCGCATGATCGGACGCTACGGGCTCGCCGCGTATCCTTTTCGCGACAGCGAAGGCGAGCTCATCCCGGATGGCGAGGACATGGGTGGCACCTATCCCTGGGTCGATCGCGAGGGCGCCAACGTCTTCATGGCCGGCGTGCAAGGCCGCATGGTGGAGCAATCGGCGACGCGCTTTCCGCGGCGCTGTGTGGTCGATGGTTGCGAGAGCTTTCGCGAGAACAACGATTGGGACCGCGGCTTCCTGGTCGCCGGGCTGTGGACCCACGGCAAGTTCGTGCACCTCGACGGCATGATCAACAACATGGACTGGGCCGTCGGTGTGACACCGGCGGCACACTTCCTGGTCGACCTGTACCGCGACGCCGCGGGGGAGGCTGTCGCCGTCCGTTTCGGCGGCGGCCGCTTCATCGACGCCGTGCGCAACATCGGCGGGCCGTACCCTCCCGGCTACACGCACAATGCGAACATTCTCGATTCGCTGCAAAACCTGCCGAACCACCAGGGCCATGCACGGACCGTGACGCCGCGCGACGTCGTCTGGTTGATGAGCACGGGGGTCGGCACGGACGAGATCGCTTTCGACGATTTCCTCGACATCGACGCGCTCATCATCTCGAACATGCAGGCGTCGATCACCCAGCTCTACTACGAGAACGGCGAGTCCTCGTCGTTCCCGGTGTACTGGAACGGTCAGGTGCGCACGCTGCAGGTTCCCTTGCCCGTGGCCGAGGCTTTCGTCCTCGACCCGGAGAAGGACGGGGAGGTCCACATCCAGAACGCGGCGACCTCGCTGCGGTGGAACGTGCCGGCGTACGGGTTCGTCGAGGCAGGCACCGGCCGCGTCGAGCCGGTGGCGCTCGGGGGGATTCAGGGCAAGGGCTTCT
>CALJUJ010000449.1 GCA_937975525.1 uncultured bacterium | reverse complement strand
CATGGGTGGCAACGGGCTCGGTACCGAGTTCGCGAAGCTGGTCGCGCCAGCGCTCCGTTCCAACGGTCCGAGCTACAACGGCGAGACGGTGCGTTTCTCCCTGCTTCTCGCTCCCTACGTCGGCGACGAGCCCCCGGCGGAGCTGCAGCGTTCGGCGCGCACTTTCTTCGCGCCACCCGCCGTCGTCTACCTGCAGCACCCGGCGGGTGTCAGCGCCCGCGTGCCAGCCGACATGCACGACGTGGTCGAGCGCTTGCGGCGAGCGGTTGCCGAGCGCAGCAACGAGCCGGTGGCGGTGCCCCGCTCGCTGCTGGCGAGCCCTGCCGACGAAGCGATCGATCTGGTCTGGGATCCCGTCGACGATCCGCGCGTCGACGGCTACGAGCTGCAGCGGCGTGCGCGCGGTAGCACGGTCTGGCAGACGATCGAGATCGGCGCCGTGCAGCGTCATCGCCTCGACGGCTTGGGCAATGGCTCGATTCACGAAGTGCGCGTGCGCGCGCGAGCCGGAGCCCGCCGCAGCGCCTGGAGCGATGCGCACGAGGTCATCGTCGGTCCGGTCGGCGAACAGTCCGTTCTCGACTTCGCCTCCCACATCGACCCCCGCTTCGTTCTGCGCGTCGTTCACCAGAGCCTGATTCACGCCGCGACGGTTCCCTGAGGCGAGGCGGTGCCTGTCTCCGTCTGTCGCCGGCGCGTGGCGATCGCCTCGATCGCCTTCCTGGCGGTGGCGTCGCTGGGCTGCGAGCGCCGGGATTCGGTCGAGATCCTCGCCGTCGGGCACGGCCTCGACGTGACGCACCCGGTGCATCGCGCACTGGAACGCATGGCCGCGCTCTTGAGCGAAAGCTCGGGCGGCCGCTTGCGCTTGCGGATCTACCCCAGCGAGCAACTCGGCAGTGAGCGAGAGTGCCTCGAGCTGCTGCAACTGGGCAGCCTGGCCATCACCAAGGTCTCGGCCGCCGTGCTCGAAAACTTCGCAGCCGAGTACCGCGTTTTCAGCTTGCCGTACGTCTTCGACGACGATGCGCACCGCTTTGCAGTGCTCGATGGCCCGCTGGGGCGAGACATCCTCGCCGCCGGTGTGCGCCGCCGCCTCCGCGGGCTGGCGTACTACGACTCGGGTAGTCGCAGCTTCTACACCGTCGCCGAGTCGGTCGACCGTCCGGGCGATCTTCACGGGTTGAAGATCCGCACGCAGGAAAGCCCCACGGCGATGGCGCTGGTCCGCGCCCTCGGCGGGGCGGCGACGCCGCTGGCGTGGGGCGAGCTGTACACCGCGCTGCAGCAGGGCGTCGTCGACGGGGCCGAGAACAACCCACCGTCGTTTCATCTGTCGCGACACTACGAGGTCGCGCGCCACTACGCCCTCGACGAGCACACCGCCGTTCCCGACGTCGTGCTCGTCGGCGAGCCGGTGTGGCAACGGCTCGACCGGCGCGAGCGGCGTTGGCTCGTGCGAGCCGCGCGCGACTCCGCCGCGTACCAGCGCGAGCTCTGGCGCGATGCCACCGACGCGGCGCTGCGTGCGGTCGCGGCCGCCGGTGTCCGCGTGACCCGGCCGGACAAGCGAGCGTTCGTCGATGCGACGGCTCCCGTACGCCGCGCGTTCGCGGCGGATCCCGTACTGGCGCCGCTGCTGCGCCGCATCGAGGAGGCGCGCCAATGAGGCTCGAGGCGGCGGTGGACCGCGCCCTCGGCGGGTTGCTGGCCGGATTGATGGGGCTGGCCGTGGTCAACGTGACCTGGCAGGTGGTGGCGCGCTACGGACTGGCTTCGCCGAGCTCGTTCACCGACGAGCTGTCGCGCTTCGTGCTCATCTGGATCGGCCTTCTCGGTATGGCGCGGGGCGTCGGCCAGCATCTGCACCTGGCCATGGACTTCGCGGCGCAGCGCCTCCACGGCCGGCGCCGCGAGTGGCTCGGCATCGCCGTCGAGGCGGTGGTCGCCGGGTTCGCCGGGGTCGTGTTGGTCGGCGGCGGCGGCCGACTGGTGTGGGTCACCTGGCAGCTCGAGCAGCAGTCGGCGGCGCTGGGAGCCCCCCTGGCCGCGATCTACGTCGCGTTGCCGCTGGCAGGCGTGCTGATCCTCTTCTACACGACCGGATTCGTACGTGTGCGCCTGGCACGGTTGCGGCGCGCCGGCCGCGAGGTGGTTTGATGGCGGCGACCGTTCTCGTCTTCGGCTTCGTGTTTTTGCTGGCGAGCGGTGTTCCGGTCGCCTTCGCGATCGGTGTCGCTGCCACGCTCGGCCTGCTGCTCACGCTGCCGACAGACGCTGCGCTGGCGACGATCGCGCAACGGATGGCGACCGGGCTCGATTCGTTCACGTTGCTGGCGATTCCCCTGTTCATCCTCGCCGGGCAGTTGATGAACCGCGGCGGTATCGCACGGCGGCTCGTCGATCTCGCGCGGAGCTTGTTGGCCGCGGCCCCCAACGGCCTGGCCCAGGTGCACATCCTCGCGAACATGTTGTTCGGCGCGATCGCCGGATCCGCGGTCGCGGCGGCGTCGGCGGTCGGCGGAGTCATGGCCCCGCGGATGGAGGAAGAGGGCTACGACCGCAACGTGTCGGCCGCGGTCAACGTGTCGTCGGCGACGGTGGGCTTGCTCATCCCGCCCAGCAACATCCTGATCATCTACTCGCTGGCGAGCGGCGGTGTGTCGATCGCCGCGTTGTTCGTCGCCGGCTACGTCCCGGGGATGCTGGTTGCCGCAGCGTTGATGGTTGCCGTGGCGGCGCGACGCTCCGGCGTGCCGCCACGACGCGCGCGGGTGCGCGTGCGCCGAGAACGGCGGCGGGCGCTCTGGGCGGCACTGCCGAGCGTGCTGCTTCCGGTGCTGGTGATCGGCGGCATTCTCGGTGGCGTCTTCACGCCGACCGAGGCCGCGGCCGCCGCGGTGCTGTACGCGGGGGCGCTGGCGCTGTTCTACGGCGAGATCGGCTGGCGCGATGTTCCGCGGATTCTGCTCGACAGTGCCTCGACGACGTCGGTGGTGCTGTCGTTGATCGCGACCTCGGCGGCGCTGTCGTGGGTGCTGTCCTTTCTGCAAGTACCGCAGGCGCTGAGCACGGCGCTCGTCGGCCTCAGCGAAGATCCGGTGGTGGTGCTGCTGCTGATCAACGTCGTCTTGCTGGTCGTCGGGACGTTTCTCGACATGACGCCGGCGGTGCTGGTGTTCACGCCGATCCTTCTGCCGGTGGTGCGGGAGCTCGGGGTCGATGCGACCCACTTCGGCATCGTGATGATCCTCAACCTCTGCATCGGGTTGTGCACGCCGCCCGTCGGCAGCGTGTTGTTCGTCGGTTGCAGCGTCGCCCGGACGGGGATCGAGGGTGTCGTGCGGCCGTTGCTGCCGATGTACGCGGCGATGATCGTGGTGCTGGTGGCGGTGACGTTCGTCCCCCAGCTGAGCCTGTGGTTGCCGCGGCAGCTGGGATTCTGACGCCGTGCCCTTGCGAGTTCCGAGAATGGGGAAAGGCGGCCATCGCGTGGGCGCGCTTTCGCGCTCGCCTGCATGGCAGAAGGCTTGCTTCTCCTATAGTGTATAGGCATTCGGATCGCTGATCCTGCGGCTGCGGTCGGAGGTGGGCGCATTCAAGGAGGAAACGCATGAGACTGGATGGTTGGAAGGCAGCGGCGGTCGCCGCCGGAATGGGTCTGGGACTGTTGCTCGCGGCAGGCGCGGGCGCCGAGGAAGTCGCCGAGGCGGACGCCGCGGAAGCGAAGAGCATCTACGATGCGCGCTGCACCACCTGCCACGGCCCGGGTGGCAAAGGCGATGGGGCCGCGGCGGCGGCGTTGAACCCGAAGCCGCGCGACCTGACGAGTGACGAGTGGCAGAAGTCGGTGACCGACGAGCACATCGAGAAGATCATCCTCAGTGGTGGCCCGGCGGTGGGCATGAGCCCGCTGATGCCGCCCAACCCCGATCTCAACGCCAAGCCGGGCGTGGTCGACGGGCTGCGCCAGATCGTGCGCGGCTTCGGCAAGTAAGCTTCGACGTAGCCCACAAGCTCCATCGGAGTCCGAAGTCCAGAAGAGGCCGGCCGCTGCGCGCGTGCCGGCTTTTTCTGCATTTGCGAACGGGCGACGCGACGCTTGCGGTCCGGTGCGGTCTGCTAGCCGTCGCGCTCGTGGTCGGCGCTCGGGCCGTCGTCGTCGAAGAGGATCCGCGTCGCCGGGCTCTCGAGGTCGTCGAATTGGCCGCTGCGCACGGCCCACACAAAAAAGCCCACGGCGAGCGCGAGCAACGCCATCGCCAGGGGAATCAAGACGAACAGAATGCCCATGCCGGCTGCTCGGCCGCTGGCGCGACGACTGGCTCTGCGGCCGCGGCGCGCCGAGGCGCGCGCGCGCCGAGGCGCAGGGCGTTGCTGACGACGATCAGCGAGCTCGCCGACATCCCGAGCGCCGCCCAGTACGGGGCCACCCAACCCAGGGCCGCCAGCGGTAGGGCGAGGAGGTTGTAGCCTGCTGCCCAGGCCAGATTCTCGGCGATGACCACACGCGTGCGCCGTGCCAGCTCGATCGCATCGGCGAGGACGGTGAGGTCGTCTTTCAGGAGCACGCAGTCGGCACGGCTCATCGCCAGCTCGGTACCGCCGCCCATGGCGATCGATAGGTGCGCCACACCGAGCCCGGGCGCGTCGTTCACTCCGTCGCCGACCATCGCGACCACCGCGCCGGAGCGCTGCATCGAGCGCACGTGCTCGAGCTTGCCCTCGGGGCTTGCGCCTGCGAGCACGTTGGCGATGCCGAGGGTCGCGGCGAGCTCCCGCGGCGATGCCGAGCCGTCGCCGCTGGCGATCTCCACCTGTACGCCGAGCGCGTGCAGGCGCTCGATGGCGGCGTTGGCTTCGGGGCGCACTGCATCTTCCAGCGTCCACCAGGCGAGCACGCCGTCGCCATCGCCGAGGGCGACGCTGGCATCGTCGGGCGGGGCGCCGGCGTGCCCGGCCCCCGCCGCTTCGGCGACCCAACGCGGCGCTCCGATGCGGTAGCGGCGACCGTCGACCGTACCCACGACGCCGCGGTTGGCGCGGGTGACGACATCGACGACGCGCTCGCCCGCGTGGCGGTCGCCGGCGGGACTGAAGACGCGTGCGATCGGATGCTCCGAATGGCTCTCGAGGGCAGCGGCGATCTCGAGGCAGCGGTCGCGGGAGGCGGGCCCCACGACCCGTTCGCTGCGCACCCGAAACCGGCCCAGCGTCAGAGTGCCGGTCTTGTCGAAGACGATGTGGGTGACCTTGGCGAGGCTCTCGAGGACGTGGGCGCGCGTGGCCATGAGCCCGCGGGCAAGCAGTCCCCCCGACGCCGCGGTCAGTGCCGCGGGCGTCGCCAGCGACAGCGCGCACGGACAGGTGATCACGAGCACCGACAACGTCACCCAGAACCAACGGTCCGGATCGATCTGCAACCAGGCGAAGGCGACGATGGCGGCGATCGACAGCACGACCGGCACGAACACCGCGGCGACGCGGTCGGCAAGGCGGGCGAGGGCGGGTTTCGCCTCGGCGGCGGTGTCGATGAGGCGCAGGATGTGGGCCAGCACCGACTGGCTGCCGACCTCGTCGACGACGACCGTCAGCGGTCCCTCCTCGTTCAGGGTGCCGCCGACGACTCGATCGCCGGGGCCCTTGCCGCACGGGCGGTACTCGCCGGTCAGCATGGCCTCGTTGACCGAGCTCGAGCCGGCAATCACGTGTCCGTCGGCGGGAATGCTTTCGCCCGGGCGCACGAGCACGCGATCGCCCGGCTCCAGCTCGCGAGCGGCGACGATCTCCATGACGTCGTCACGCAAGCGCCGCGCCGTCGCCGGCGTGCGGTGCAGGACAGCTTCCACGGCATCGGCGGCACGGTGTCTCGCCCGCATCTCGAGGAAGCGCCCGATCGACAGGAAGAAGATGAACATGCAGACCGATTCGAAGTAGACCTCGCCGCTGCGGCTGAGCGTGGCGTAGACGCTGGCCACGTAGGCGGCTCCAATGGCGATCGACACCGGCACGTCCATGCCGGCGCGGTGGTGGCGCAGGTCGCGCCACGCGGCCCGGAAGAACGGTCGTCCGGCGACCAACAGCACAGGAGTCGTGACCACCAGGCTCACCCAGCGGAAGAAGTGCTCGTAGCCCGCTTCCATTCCCTGAAACGCGCCGGCGTAGAGCGCAACGGCGAACATCATCACCTGCATCATGCCGAGACCGGCGACGCCGAGGCGGATCAGCGCGTTGCGGTATTCGGTCCGCCGCGCGTCGTCGGGGCCGTCCGGGCGAAACGGTAGGGCCGGGTGCCCCTGGTCGGCGAAGGCGGCGAGGATGCTGCTGAGACGCGTCGCGTCGGCTCGCCAGCCGATCTCGGCCCGGTGCGTGGCCAGGTTGATCGTGAGGTCGACGAGGCCCGGGTGGGTTGCCAGGCCTTTCTCCAGCTTCGCCACGCAACCGCCGCAGCGCAGGCCTTCGACCCGGACCGTCGTGCGGCAGGTGCCGTCGCGGTCGTGGCGGACGATCTCCTCCTGCAGCGCGGGGCGATCGAAGCAGAGCAGCTCGGCCGGGGCGACGGCCGGGGACGCGGCGGAAGCCATCTCGGTCACGGCGTGGTGCCGGCCGGCGCCAGGCCGGCCGGCTGCATGGCCGTCAGCCACACGCGCCTCTCGACCTGCCAGCTCGCGTCCGCGGGGCGCAGCGTCACGTCCCAGGTGCCGTCGATGCGGCGATCGCTGGCGCCGCGGTAGCGCTGCGCGCCGGCGGGTTGCAGCTCCAGCGTGAGGTCGCGCTGGGCGTGAGTCGGGTGGCGCAGATCCAGGCTCAGGTCGTCGCTCGCATCGACGCCGCCGAGGGTGAGGGTGACGATGCGCCCGCTGTCGTCGAGCTCGATGCTGCCGGCGATGCCGCGCTTCGCGGCTTCCCGCTCGCGCGCAAGCACTTCGTTGATGTCGACGCCGTGCGCGTACCAGTCGTCGCGTACGAGGGTGGGTTGGTTCTGCAGGGCGATCACCAGCGTCGCGAAGCTCGCCACCACCGCCGACATCGGCAGGACGATCAGAAACCAGGGCCAGAACTGCCGGTACCACGGGCGCTCGTCTTGCATGAAACCCTCCGTGAGCTCGAGGCTAGCGCCGCACCGGCGCCATGAAGCGACTCTCCTCGGCGAGTCGCCAGCCGGCTTCGTCCGTGGACGTGAGAACGAACGTGATGGGCGTCGCGCCCGCCGCGAGCCCTTCTGCCGGAGCCTGCAGCCGCAGCGGTACGTCGGCGATCTCGCCTGCGGGAACGGTCACCCGCGGCTCGCCGAGCAGTTGCATGCCGGCGATGCCCTCGACCTCGATCACGTAGGTGTGCTCCTGCTGGTCCATGTTGAGCACGCGTATGCGGTAGACGTTCTCGATGTCGCCCTGCGGGGTTTCGCGGAACAGCCGCGTGCGCTCGCGGATGATGTCGAGCTCGAGCGGCACGCGCGTGGCGAGGCCGTAGGCGAGGGTGACGAGCATCACGAGGAACACCGACGCGTAGGCGAACAGGCGCGGGCGGAAGAGGCGATAGGGTTCGCCGAGGAGAGTCTTCTCGGTGGCGTAGCGGACGAGACCGCGCGGGTCGCTCATCTTGTCCATACCCAGGTCGCGGGCATCGATGCCGGCG
>CALJUJ010000448.1 GCA_937975525.1 uncultured bacterium | reverse complement strand
TTGCGGTCACAAGTGGCAGTCGATGCAGGCGCCGTGTCCCCCCTGGTTCGGGTCGGTCTGGGTGCCGCGGTGGCAGGGCGGCTCGCCGCTGCGGCTGTCGTAGAACACGGTCAGCGTGTTGTCGTCGAACATCGCGCCCTGGAAGCGGGCGTAGGGGCAGGCGTACTTGCAGATCTGCTCGCGCATGAAGCCGGCGTCGAGATACAGCGGCAGCGAGAAGATGACGACCGCCGCCACCTGGGCGAAGGTCGCGTCGAAGGTGAGCAGCCCGGCGACGAGCGGGCGGATCGGCGTGAAGTAGCCGACGAACGTCGTGCCGACGACGAGGGAGAAGAATATCCAGGCGAGGTGCTTGGCGCCCTTGCGGCGTACCTTGTCTCCCGTCCAAGGGCCGCGGTCGAGACGGATGCGGTCGTTGCGGTCGCCCTCGGTGAGCCACTCGATCCACATGAAGAACTTCGTCCACACCGTCTGCGGGCAGCCGTAGCCGCACCACAGGCGGCCGGCGAGGTTGGTGAAGAAGAACAGGCCGAACGCGCCGGTGATCAAGAGCCACGACAGGAGGATGAAGTCCTGCGGCCAGAAGGTCACCCCGAAGAAGTGAAACTTGCGCGCCGGCAGATCCCACCAGACGGCCTGACGCTCGCCCCATTGCAGCCACGGCGCGACGAGGTAGATCCCGGCGAGCACGAACAGCGCCACGGTGCGCATGCGCTGCCAGACGCCGGAGATCTCCTTCTGGTAGATGTCGCGCCGCTTCTCGTAGAGCGGAATCTCCTCGAACTCGACGTCGGGAGGGGTGGTGGCGCGGGAAGTCATTGAATCAGGCTAGCGTGCGGTCGCCCGCGTCGCACTGCGTCAAGGTGTCGCGCCGGCACGCCCCGAGAGCTGGTAGACGTAGGCCGAGAGCAGGTGCACCTTCTCCTCGCCGAGCAGGTCCTTCTGGGCCGGCATGACGCCGTGGCGTCCCTGACGCAAGCCTTCGGCGATGGCCTCCTCGGAGGCTCCGTACAGCCAGGTCTCGTCGGTGAGGTTGGGCGCGCCGAGCGCCTGCATGCCTTTGCCGTCGGCGCCGTGGCAGGCGACGCAGACCGTCATGTACTTCTGCTGGCCGACGGCGCGTAGCTCGGGGTCGGTCTCGAAGCCGCCGAGGTGGCGGACGTAGGCGACGACCGCAGGGATGCCTTCCTCGCCGCCGATCGCCGGCGCGAACGCGGGCATGACGCCCTGGCGCCCGTAGAGGATCGTCGTCTTGATCGTCTCCGGGTCGCCGCCCCACTGCCAGGCGGCGTCGGTCAGATTGGGGAAGCCCGAGCCGCCGCGACCGTCGGATCCGTGGCACTGCGAGCAGTTGTTGGCGAAGAGGCGGCCGGCGGTCTTCATGGCTTCGCCGTCCTGCGCGACCCCCGGGATGGGCCGTCCGGCGAGCGATGCGTAGAGCGGTCCGCACGCGGCCTGCCGCCGCTCGACCTCGGCGTCGTACTGACCTTGCTGCGACCAGCCGAGCACACCGGCGAAGCTGCCGAGCCCGGGGTAGAGGAGCAGGTAGAGCAGGCCCCAGACGATGGTGCCGATGAAGGTGCCGAGCCACCACCGCGGCAGCGGGTTGTCGTACTCGACGATGCCGTCGAACTCGTGGCCGAGCGTCTGTCCCTTGGCGACGCGCTTCTTGCGCTGCCAGAACATCAGCCACACGCAGGCGGCGATGTTGGACAGGGTGAGGACGATGATGAAGAAGCTCCAGCCCGCGCTCATCGTGTGCCTCCGCTGGGGTCGTCGTCGCCGAGGAAGGGCAGGCGCGACGCCTCGTCGAATCGCTGGCGGCGCCCGGGCGTGTACGCCCAGATCACCAGCGCGATGAAGGAAACGGTCAAGATGGCAGTGCCGATGCCGCGGATGACGCCGAGGTCCATGGGTCTCACTTCCTCTTCAGGGCCGTGCCCAGCTGCTGCAGGTAGGCGATGATCGCCTCCATCTCGGAGGCCTCGCTGACGGCCGCCGCCGCGCCGGCGATGTCGTCGTCGGTATAGGGAACTCCGACCCGGCGCAGCGCCCGCATCTTGGCGCCGGTCATGCTCGCGTCGACGGTGTTGGTCATCAGCCACGGATAGGCGGGCATGTTCGACTCGGGCACGACGTCGCGTGGGTTGATCAGGTGAACGCGATGCCAGTCGTCGCTGTAGCGTCCGCCGACACGGGCGAGGTCGGGGCCGGTGCGCTTGGAGCCGAACAAGAATGGGTGGTCGTAGACGGACTCGCCGGCGACCGAGTAGTGCCCGTAGCGCTCGGTCTCGGCGCGGAACGGCCGGATCATCTGCGTGTGGCAGACGTGGCAGCCCTCGCGGATGTAGACGTCGCGCCCTTCGAGCTGCAGGGCAGTCAGCGGCTGCATGCCTTCGACCGGTTCGTTCATCTCGATCTGGAAGAAAAGTGGCACGATCTCCGCGAGGCCGCCGAAGCTGACCACGAGGATGATCAGGATCCCCATCAGACCGATGTTCTTCTCTACGACTTCGTGTTGAGTGGATTCAGCCATGGCCGTGTCTCCCGCTGCGCTCGGCTCAGGCCGCGGCGCGCGCCGGTTGCGGGACGGGCGCGGGCTCGGGCTGGACGGTCTTCCAGACGTTGTAGGCCATCAGCAACATGCCGGCGAAGAAGATCAGCCCGCCGGCGAGTCGGCCTGCGTAGTAGGGGAAAGTCGCTTCGAGCGCTTCGACGAACGAGTAGGTGAGCGTTCCGTCGTCGTTCACCGCGCGCCACATCAGGCCCTGCATCAGGCCGGCGATCCACATCGAGGTGATGTAGCGCACGACACCGATCGTCGACAGCCAGAAGTGGACGTTGATCAGGTTCGTGCTGTACATCCGTGCGCGCCCGAAGAGCGGCGGGATCATGTGGTAGAGCGCGCCGTACGAGATCATCGCCACCCACCCGAGCGAGCCCGAGTGCACGTGGCCGATCGTCCAGTCGGTGTTGTGCGACAGCGCATTGACCGACTTGACCGACATCATCGGGCCCTCGAACGTCGACATGCCGTAGAAGGAGAGCGCGACGATCATGAAGCGCAGGATGGGGTCGGTGCGCAGCTTCTCCCACGCGCCCGACATCGTCATGATGCCGTTGATCATGCCGCCCCACGATGGCGCCCACAGGATCACCGAAAACACCATGCCGAGTGACTGCGCCCAGTCGGGCAGGGTGGAGTAGAGGAGGTGGTGTGGTCCGGCCCACATGTAGATGCCGATCAGGGCCCAGAAGTGCACCACCGACAGCCGGTACGAGTAGATCGGCCGTTCCGCCTGCTTCGGCACGAAGTAGTACATCAGGCCGAGGAAGCCGGCGGTCAGGAAGAAGCCGACCGCGTTGTGGCCGTACCACCACTGCACCATCGCATCGATGGTGCCGGGGTAGATCGAGTACGACTTGAACAGGCTCACCGGCATCTCGAGGCTGTTGACGACGTGCAGCAGCGCGACCGTCAGGATGAAGGCGCCGTAGAACCAGTTGGCGACGTAGATGTGCTTGACCCGGCGGCGGGCGATCGTGCCGAAGAAGACCACCGCGTAGCTGACCCAGACGACCGTGATCAGCACGTCGATCGGCCACTCGAGCTCGGCGTACTCCTTCGCCGACGTGTAGCCGAGCGGCAGCGTGATCGCGGCGAGGACGATGACGAGCTGCCAGCCCCAGAACGTGAAGCGCGCCAGGCCGGGCAGGAAGAGCGCCACCCCCGAAGTGCGCTGCACCGCGTAGTAGGAGCTGGCGAAGAGGACCGACCCGCCGAACGCGAAGATCACGGCGTTGGTGTGTAGTGGCCGCAGCCGCCCGTAGCTGAGCCACGGAATGCCGTGTGTCAGATCCGGGAACATCAGCTGCGTGGCGATGATCACCCCCACCAGCATGCCGACGACGCCCCAGACGACGGCCATGATCGAAAACTGTCGGACGACCCCGAGCTCGTACTCGGGTGCTGCGGCGTTCGTGTCGCTCATCGACTCCCCTTCTGCATGGGTTCAGGTTGGCTTATGCCAGTGAGTTCTTTGGCTTTTCTCCATGCCCGGTCGGGCCCGAATCAAAGCATGTTGCGTGCCGCGCACGACCTCCCTGGATGGCCACGCTCGCGGCCCTGTCGAGCCCGTTGCCCCGGCTCGCCGTCGTCGCATTCCCGGGAATCAGACGTCGCCGCGTGGCGAAAGTCGGAAGCCGCAACCCCGCACCGAGCCGTTCGCCGTAGCGCTGCGTCATTCGAATGACGCCCGCGGCCCGCTCGTGCCCGGGCCGCCGCCCGGCCGCGGCGTCGGCGCTCCTTTGGTGCGTCGCTTGCTCGATTCCGTCACGCCGAATGTCCATGATCCAGAAATCGCTCCTCGTCCGCTGTGCGATCCGCTGCCTTGCCCTCGTCGCCTGGCCCGGCTGCGCCGCGCTACCCGCTCCCGCCGCCTGGTGCTCGGGGGATTGCGACGGCAGCGGCGCGGTGACCATCGACGAGGTTCTGCGCACCCTCGGCGTCGCCCTCGACGGCGGCGATGTCGGCGCCTGCCCGGCCGCCGAGCGCAACGCCGATGGCGTCGTCTCGGTCGACGAGGTGGTGTTCGCCCTGCAGATGGCGCTTCAGGGCTGCCCCGAACGTAGCTTCGTCCACGGCATGAACCTGGCCTCGTGGTGGCATGGCCAGCTCGCTGCGCCGGCGGCGCAGGCCGCGCTCGATCATCTCGCCGCAACCACGTTCGCCTCCGTCGTCGTCGTGCCGACGTACTACATGCACGACTCGGCCAGCTCGGAGGTGTTCGCGCATCCGCTGAAGACGTCGACGGCCGACGAGCTCGCCGTCGTTCTCGACGAGGCGCGGGCGCGTGGCTTCCGCACCGCGCTCAAGCCGCACGTCGATCCGCTCGATGGTCGTTGGCGCGGCCGCATCGCTCCGGCCGACGTCGACGCCTGGTTCGCCAGCTACACCGAGCATGTCGTCGCCCTCGCGCAGCTCGCCAATCGTCACGGCTGCGACCTCTTCGTCGTCGCCAGCGAGCTGCAGTCGCTGATCGGCGACGAGCACCGCGAGCGCTGGCGCGGCGTGATCGCGGCCGTTCGCGAAGTCTACGGCGGCGCCATCGCCTATGCCGCCAACTGGGACGGCTACGATCGCGTCGCCTTCTGGGACCTCGTCGACGACGTCGGCGTGCAGGCCTACTTCCCCCTTTCGCCGCAGGCGGATCCATCCGAGGAGGAGCTGATCGATGCCTGGGCGGGCGACGACGGCTGGCTCGTCGAGTTGTTGCGTTGGTACGGAACGACGTTCCCGGCGGGGAGCAAGCGGTTGCTGTTCACCGAGGTCGGCTACGTGGCCTCCGACCACGCGACACGCCGGCCGTGGGAGATGGAGGCCGACTGCCCCGCCGCATCCGGCCGACGTCCCTACAACGGCGCGCTCCAGGCGCGCGCCTACGCGGCTCTGCTGCGCGTCGCCGCGCCGCTCGACGGCTTGTTCTGGTGGCATTGGGAGCCGTTCCCCGTCCTCGACGGCACCGGCCGCTGTCGCTTCACGCCCCAGGGAAAGCCCGCCGAAGCCGTGCTGCAGGCGCCGTGAGCCGGCTGCGCTGTCCCGGCCGCCCTCTCGGCTTCCTACGATCCGCTTCGCCGCGGCTTGGTCGCTTCGTGTGAGCCGTGCTAGCCCACGCGGCATGGAGGCGCTGCCGCCATCCGTGTGGCCGCACATGCGTTCCTGGCTCGAGGCAGAGCGGCCGGGCCCGCTGGTCGGTTCTCATCTCCTACACACATCGATCGGTCGTTGGTGGGTCGATCGCTGGCCCGACCCGCGTGCATCGGTGATGCTCGCCGGGGGGAATCTCGCCGTCCGCGGCGACGTCGGTGTGCTCGGCTGCGATACCTTGCGAGCGTTCGTGCAGGCCCTGCTCGTCGACTGGGACCGGATCCTCGTCGACGTCGCTCCGGGCGCCGAGGAGGAGATGGCGCGTGCTCTCGGCGCTCCGCAAACGTGGCAACGCGTCTTCCATTCGCGGCCGCGTGCCGCCGTCGCCGCGCGACCCGCACGGGCTGGCCTGCGCCGCATCGAGGCCAACGACGCGAACGCATTGCTTGCACTTGATCCCGACTTGCATTGGATCAGCGACACCTACGACGGTCCCATTGGCCTCGCGCGGACAGCAACCGCGTGGGGGTGGTGGGTCGACGGGCGCCTCGTCGCGGTAGCAGCACCGTTCTTCGTCGGCTCGACCTACGAGGACATCGGCGTCGTCACCGAGCCCGAGCACCGCGGTCGCGGTGGCAGCGCGGCGTGCGCCGCGGCTCTCGCCGCGGACGTCGAGAGACGCGGCCGCGTGCCGTCGTGGACGACGTCCCCGGACAACGAGGCGAGCTTGCGCGTCGCCGACAAGCTCGGCTTTCGGCAATGCGGAGAAGGGGTACTGCTCGTCGCCGGCAAGCCGATGTAGTCGCGCGTACTCGCTTCCGAGCCACCTCCGACGAGTTGAGACGCACCCCGGCACGAGTTCCCTTCCCGGCGGCCTAGGGCAGGCGCGCCGGGAGGTCGGCTCCGCTGTGCACGTCGCGAAGGCGGCACCGGGGTTTCTCCAGCGGCCGCAGAGCGCTAATCGTTGCGCAGAAGCACGACGCCCATCGCGACTGCAACGACTCGAACCTGGAGAACCCATGATCACCGTCCACCACCTTGCCAACTCCCGTTCGCAACGCGTGCTCTGGCTGCTCGAAGAGCTGGGAGTGGAGTATACGGTTCGGCGCTACGAGCGCGATGCGACCACGAATCTGGCACCGCCGGAGCTGAAGCAGGTGCACCCGCTCGGCAAGTCGCCGGTGATCGACGACGACGGCATCGTCGTCGCCGAGACGGGCGCGATCGTCGAGTACTTGATCGCAACGCATGGAAACGGACGCTTCATTCCTGCGCCGGGCACGCCGGAGCGCCGGCGCTACACGTATTGGCTCCACATGGCGGAGGGGACGGCCATGCCGCTACTGGTGTTGGCGCTCGTGCTGCGCCGCATGGAGAGCGGGTCGCCCTGGTTCATCCGCCCGCTCACCACGCTGATCGCCTCGCAAGT
>CALJUJ010000447.1 GCA_937975525.1 uncultured bacterium | reverse complement strand
CGGACGACCATGGTCACGCCCCCCTCGTACCGCGCGGACGTCACTCGCGAGATCGACGTCGTCGAGGAGGTGGCGCGGTCGGTCGGCTACGACCAGATCGAAGCGACGCTGCCGGCCTGCGATCTCGGCGGCAGTGGTCTGGCGCCGAGTGAGATCCACGAGCGCTCCTTGCGACGTCTGCTCGCGGCCGCGGGTCTCGACGAAGTCGTCACACTGAGCTTTGCGTCTCGTGCGCAGAACCGCATGTTTCCCGGCCTCGTGCCGGACCGCGCGCCGGTTCGGATCCGCAACCCGTTGACCCACGACGACACGGAGATGCGCCTGAGCCTGCTGTCCGGGCTCACACGGGTCGCCGTCGACAACCTCGCCCATGGAGCGGGAGCTTTCGCCGGCTTCACGCTGAGCAAGACCTTTTGGGCTGGTGCAAACGAGTACGGTGAGACGCTCGGAGTGAGTGCGATCATCGCACCGAGGATCGCAGAGTTCGGCGTCGGCTGTCGCCGCGAGTCGTGGGAGTTCGCCGACGTGAAGGGGCTCGTCGAAGAAGTGCTCGACCGCTTTCCCGGTGTGGATTTCGATTGGCGGCGTGCGGTTCCGCAGCCTGCGTTTCACCCGGGTCTCACCGCCCAGGTCGAAGCGAATGGCAAGCATGTGGGTACGGTCGGATGCCTGCATCCGGCTGCGGCGGAGGAGCTGTCGCTACCGGATCCAACGTGGTTCTTTGAGCTTGACTTGAATACCTTGCTCGATTATCGTCCGCGCCCAGTTGTTTGTGAGGAACTTCCGCGATTTCCAGTGGTTGTGCGTGATCTCGCACTGGTCGCGGAAGACACGTTCGAGTCCGAACGCGTCGTTCGGTTCGTGCGGGAATGGGCCGGGGTGGAAGGGCTGGTCGAGTCGGTCGTACTCTTCGACCAGTACGTAGGGGCCCCGATCCCGCCAGGGCGCAAGAGCCTGGCATTCTCGATCGCCTACCGATCGCGCGAGCGGACGCTCACGGACGCTGAGGTCAACGAGGTCCACGGCAAGCTGGTTGCGGCACTGCGCGAGCACTTGCCGGTCGAGATGCGGTAACGAGCCGCCTTTCGGGTCGAGGGACCGCTCGTCGGCCGACTCCGTTCGGGGATGCGGGGAGGGGTGGTGGACGACCGACGGCAGCGCTCCGGTCGAACAGGGGACGCGCGTCGCACGCACGCCGACGCGCTCGACCAGGGGAGGGCTCGCCGTGACGATGACCAAGGGCGACATCGTTGAGCGTGTCCACGACAAGCTGGGATTCTCCAAGAAGGACGCCGGCGAAGTCGTCGAATCGGTTTTCGAGATCATCAAGCAGCGCCTGGAAACGGGTGAGAAGGTCAAGATCTCGGGCTTCGGCAATTTCGTGGTCAACGAGAAGCGACCGCGCAAGGGTCGTAACCCGCAGACGGGAGGTGACATCGTCATTTCCGGCCGCCGGGTGCTCACCTTCAAGGCGAGCCAGGTACTCAAGAAAGACATGAATCGGCGGCGACGGCTGTCGCCGTGAGGAGGCAACGCATGGCATCGCGAAGCGCGACACGGGCCATTGCGCCCGCCGAACCTCCCGAGAAGCTCTTCTACAAGATCGGAGAGGTTGCCGAGATCATCGGCGTCCAGCCTTACGTGCTGCGCTATTGGGAAACCGAGTTTCCCTCCGTCAAGCCGGCCAAAGCCCGTTCGCAGCACCGGCTGTATCGGCCCTCCGACGTCGACGCTCTGCGCCAGATCAAAGAGCTGCTGTACAGCGAGCGCCTGACCATCGAGGGCGCGAAGAGACGCCTGCGCGAACGGAAGAAGCGCGATCCTCGCCAGGCCGAGCTGCCGCTGCAGGAGCAGCGCTACCGCAACGCGCTGCGCAAGATCCACCGCGAGATCCAGGCCCTCCAGCAGATGTTGGCGTGAGACTCGTGGTGCCCGGTACGCTCCTGTGCCGCGATCTCGACACCCGATTGTGCGAAATCGTCCCGTGAGACCGGCAGCGTCCCGCGGCAACCCCTCGTCTTCCGTGGCACGTTCGTTGCGTGACCGTCGTCATCGTCAACGAAACGGAGTTAACGGCGCATGGGGATGAGCATAGCAAACCGAACACGACCGCCGCGGCCACCCGTCGTCGGGCCGCTCAAGACGTTGATGACCGGCTACCAACTGTGGGGCCGCAACAACGAATGCGACGCACGTGAGCTGTCGCAGATGTTTCGCATGAGCGTCTCCGAGCTCGTCGACTCCATGCGCCAACTCGCGCACGAAGGGCTCGTGCGCATCGACGACGATCGCGGCACGATTTCCTTGACCGAGGTGGGCGCACGCGCTCTTGCGCTCTTGCCTTCGGGCTCCGACTCCTGATCGGTTCCGTGGTGGCTCGGGCACCTGCCGAGCGCGCCGCGCCTACGATGTGGATGGGCCACCGGTGCGGATCCGGTGCGGTTCCGTTGTGGGTGTTGGCGCGCGGCCCTGCACGCGCTGTCCGGCAAGGATCGGGCGCCTGGCGCGGGAGCTCGCGATCAATTCACTGGCTTGCCGCGGGCCTGCGGCGCCACCTCGTCGTCGCGGAGCCGAGTTGAGTTCCGCCGCCGGAACTGGCAGGAATGGCGCTCCACGGATGATCGTCGGGGCGTGGCGCAGCCTGGTAGCGCACTCGCTTGGGGTGCGAGGGGTCGTGGGTTCAAATCCCGCCGCCCCGACTCTTCCGTACTCCTTCCTACTCGTCGATCGATCGGCGGCTCGAACGTGCTCGATTGCCTCGCCATCAGGGCGGTGGTAGCTTCCGCCAGTGCCTATTCTCGTGAGCAACGACGACGGGGTTTCCGCTCCCGGAATCAAGATTCTCGCCGCCGAGCTCTCGCTTCTCGATGAGGTCTGGGTCGTCGCGCCGGACCGGGACCAGAGTGGCGTCAGCCATTCGGTGACCCTCCAGCGTCCGCTGCGCATCGATCAGGTATCCGAACGCGTCTACACCGTCGACGGTACGCCGACGGACTGCGTCAACCTCGCGATCAACGGCATCCTTCCCGAGCGCCCCCGGATGGTGATCGCCGGAATCAACCACGGAGCCAACCTCGGGGACGACGTGACCTACTCGGGTACGGTGTCGGCGGCGATGGAGGGGACCCTGCTCGGCGTGCCGTCGGTTGCGGTCTCTCAGGTCTTTCGCAGCTCCGCCTCGCCCGACTTCGCGGTGGCGGCGCGTTTCGCACGGACCCTGGTGAGCCGCCTGCTCGAGAAGCCGCTGCCTCCGGACACGCTGCTCAACGTCAATGTTCCCCATCGGCCCGCCGAAGAGATCCGGGGCTATGCGCTCACCCGCCAGGGCAAGCGTCGCTACGGCGATGCCGTCGTCGAGAAGGTCGACCCGCGGGGGCGTAAGTACTACTGGATCGCCGGCGATCCACTCGACTTCGTGGATGCCGAGGGGACCGACTTCGCTGCCGTGCAGAGCGGCCGCGTGTCGATCACGCCGCTCCATCTCGATCTCACCAACTACGAGTCTTTTCGCGCGCTCGAGGCGCTCGAAGTTCCCTGGCCGTGAAGGGTGCATGGCGGCCGCGACAGCAAAGCGATCGCCGCGTTTGATGCCGAGGCCGTCGGTGCCCCGAATCGCCGTGCTGGCGTTCGCCTGCGTCGCGATCTCCTTGTCCGGCTGTTCCGCGTCGCGCTCGCCG
>CALJUJ010000446.1 GCA_937975525.1 uncultured bacterium | reverse complement strand
TCGGCGAGCTCGTCCTCGAAGCGGCGGTTGAGCAGGCTGAAGTGGTTCTGGATCGACTCGAAGCGCACCAGCCCCCGGGCGTCCGCCTGCCAGAGGCGCTTGGTCAGGCCGTAGGCGGTCTCGTTGCTGCACCCCGCGTAGCGGATCTTTCCGGCTTCGACGAGCTCGGTCAGCGCCTCGAGCGTTTCGTCGATCGGCACGCCGCGATCGGGCCAGTGGGTTTGGTACAGGTCGATGTAGTCGGTGCCGAGCCGCTGCAGGCTCGCCTCGACCGCGCGCACGATGTGGTGGCGGTCGAGGGCGGTGCGGCCCTCGCGCACGGGCGTCTGGAACCAGCCGCCGCCGGGGCCGGCGACCTTGGTGGCGAGCACGAAGGCGTCGCGCGGGCGATCGGCGAGCCAGCGGCCGACGATCTCCTCGCTGCGGCCCGCCCACGCGCGCTCGGGCGGCACGGGATAGATCTCGGCGACGTCGATGAAGTCGACGCCGGCCTCGGCGGCGCGGTCGAGAATCGCGCGCGACGTCGGCTCGTCGGCCTGGTTGCCGAAGGTCATCGTGCCGATGCAGATCTCGGAGACGGTCAGGCCGGAGCGGCCGAGGCGGCGTTGCTTCATCGGATTCCCTCGGGACGGAGGCGGGTCGGCTTGTTCACGTTCGACGGATGGCATATGGCAGATAGCCGCCGTCGCTGCTACCGGAGTCCTCGGGGAGGGCCGCCGGCAAGCGTTCGACGCGCCTCCGCTGCAGAGCGACATCCAACGGGAAGGAAACACGCCGTGCTCAAGTTCATCCGTTCCAACAAGGCCGCTAGCTGGGTCAAGATCATGTTCGGGGCGATCGTCCTCGTCTTCATCTTCTGGGGCGTCGGGGTCGGCCTCGGCGGCGAGCAGTACCGCATGGTGGCGGAGGTGAACGGCGAGCTCATCGAGCAGATCGAGCTCGAACGCGCACAGCGCAACCTGACCCGCTTTTACCGCAACATCTACCAGAACAATCCGGAGCTCCTGGAGCAGATCGACGTCCAGGCGCAGGCGATCGATCAGCTGCTGCGCGTCGCCCTGCTGCGCCAGGAGGCCGAGCGCCTCGGCCTCGGCGTCGCCGATTCGGAGGTGCGCGACACCATCGCCGCCGATCCGTCGTTCCAGATCGACGGGCTCTTCGACAAGGACCGCTACATTCGGGTGCTCCGGCTGAACGGCCTCACGCCGCTGCAGTACGAGGACTCGCAGCGCGAGGAGATCCTCGTCGACAAGCTCACCAACCTGATCACCGGCGGTGTCCAGGCGAGCGAGACCGAGGCGCGCGCCCAGTTCTTCCGCCTGAACGAGAAGGTGAGCCTGCAGTACATCGCCGTCGGCGCCGAGTCGTTCACCGACGCGGTAGAAGTTTCCGACGAGGAGGCGCAAGCCCACTACGAAGAGAACGCCGAGAGCTTCCGCGAGCCCGAGCGCGTGCGCATCGAGTACGTTCTCTACTCGCCGGCCCACTTCGCGGCCGAGGTCGAGGTCGAGGAATCCGACGTCGAAGCGTACTACGCCGACAACGCCTCGGAGTTCGAGGAGCCGGAGACCGTGCGCGCCCGGCACATCTTGATCCGCGTCGCCGACGACGCCAGCGACGACGAGGCGGCGGACGCCCGCAAGCGCGCCGAGGAAGCGCTCGAACGTGCCAAGAACGGAGAGGACTTCGCCGCGCTCGCACGAGAGATCTCCGAGGACGAGTCGAACGCGCCGCAGGGCGGCGACCTCGGTTTCTTTCCCCGCGGTCGCATGGTGCCGGAGTTCGAAGAGGCGGCGTTCGCGCTCGACGCCGGTGGCATCAGCGGCATCGTCGAGACGCAGTTCGGGCTGCACCTGATCAAGGTCGAAGAGAAGCGCGCGGCCGGAACGCAACCGCTCGAAGAGGTGCGCGAGCGCATCGTCGCTCAGCTCCGTGAGCCCGCTGCGCTGGAGCGGGCGGAAGAAGTGGCCAACGCCGCGCGCGAGAAGGCCGTCGGTGGCAAGCCGCTCGAAGAGGTCGCCGCCGACAGCGGTCTGGCGATGACGGTCTCCGATCCGCTGGAGCTCACCGACACGATCGCCGGGGTGCGCGGTAGCGCGGCGCTCATCGGCGCGGCGCTCGCCGCCGAGCCCGAGCAGGTGGGCCCCGTGACCTACACCGCCGACGGCTACTTCGTGTTCCGCGTGCGCGAGAAGGTCGCGAGCCACGTGCCTGCGTTCGAAAAGGTGGCCGACCTCGTACGCGATGCGGTGAAGCTCGAGAAGGCCCGCGAGGTTGCGCGCGAGCGCGCCGAGGAGATCCGCGCGGACGCCGTCGCATCGGGTCTCGACGCGGCGGCTGCGAAGGCCGGGTTCGAGGTGCAGGAAACCGGCCCGATGACACGCCAGGGCGCCTGGATTCCGGGGCTGGGCGTGTCGCCTGAGCTCAAGATCGGCGCCTTCGAGCTGTCCACCGAGGAGCCGGTCGCGCCCGAGGTGTACAGCGTCGACGGCGACGCGGTCGTGGCCGCCCTCGACGAGCGCACGCCCCCGGCCGACGTCGAGTTCGACGATCAGAAAGAGCAACTCCTCGAATCGATCGAGCAACGCCGCCGCAACGACGTCATGACGGCGTTTCTCAAGAACCTGCGCGAGAGCGCCACGATCCTGCTGGGCCGCGGCTACGCCGCCGGCATCGGCTGAGGCGCGAGGCTCGACCCGAACCGTCGCGGTTCGTCCCCGGGAACACGTCTTGGCCGGCCTGCATCCGCTTCCGACCTCGAACGATCCGGTGCTGCTGCGCGCCGGTCGTCGCGGCTGCCTATTGGTGCACGGGTTCACCGGTTGCCCGTGGGAGATGCGCTATCTGGGCGAACGCCTCCACGAAGCCGACATCACCGCCAACGTCGTGCGCCTCGCCGGTCACGGTACCAGCGAGGCCGACATGGAAGGCGTCGCCTGGGAGGATTGGTACGGCTCGGCATTGGCCGGCCTCGATGCGCTCGAGGAGCACACGGACGAAATCGTCGTCGTCGGCCAGTCGATGGGCGCTCTGCTGGCGCTGAAGCTGGCGGCCGAGAACCCGGAGCGCGTCCGTGGCCTGGTGCTTCTGGCACCGGCGCTGGTGACTGCTACGTCGTGGCTGCCGTTGGCGGCGCCGCTGATCCCGTTCGTGCTGACCGCGTTCGGCGACCGCTATCGATTCGTACGCAAGGAGGGCGGGAGCGACATCGCCGACGAGGCGGCGCGCACGGCCATTCCCAGCTACGCAGCCACGCCGCTGCGCTCGGTGGTCCAGCTCGTTCGCCTACAGGCACATGCGCGCCGTCTCTTGCCGCAGGTTCGGCAGCCGACTCTCGTGATCCACTCCAGCCAGGACCATACGTGCCCCATCGACAACGTCGGCATCCTCCAACGCGAGCTGCCGGGGCCCGTGCGCAC
>CALJUJ010000445.1 GCA_937975525.1 uncultured bacterium | reverse complement strand
TCTTCCGATCTGCCCGGGCATGCCGTCGGCGAGGATCGAGGCCGCGAGTAGAATGCGAATCGCCGACGGCATGCCCGGGCCTTGGCACGCCGCGCCGACCCGACGCAAGCCGCAGCGACGTCGATACGGGAGGTATCGTCTTGGTTCACATTGCGCGCCGCGGCGGCGGCGTGGAAGGAAGGGGGAATGCGAAGCATCCACGAGCCGGCGCGCGAGGTGCCGGTGCTCGCCGCGACCGAGGTCCTCGTCGTCGGCAGCGGGCCGAGCGGACTCGCCGCGGCGCTCGGCGCCGCCCGCGCCGGCGCGGCGGTGACGCTCGTCGAGCGCAACGGTTGTTTCGGCGGCAACATCACGCAGGTCGGAGTCGAGGGTTTCGCCTGGTATCGACGCCCGGGCACGGTCGACTCCGAGGGCATCGGCATCGAGCTCGAGGAACGGGCGAAGAGCATGGGTGCCGCCTACCCCGAGCCGCAGTCCTCGAGCCATGCGCTGGACGGCGAGCTGTTCAAGGTGGTCGCCGATGTACTCGTCGGCGAGGCTGGCATCGAGCCGTTCCTGCACTGCTCCTTCGTCGCGCCGATCGTCCGCGACGGCGCCGTTCGCGGCATCTTCACCGAAAGCAAGTCGGGCAGGCAGGCGATTCTCGCCGAACGGGTGATCGACGCGAGCGGCGACGCCGACGTCGCCCACGCCGCCGGAGCGCCCTGCGTGATGGCGCCCAAGGAAGAGCGCATCGCGGCGTCCGTCATGTTCTCGATGTGCGGCGTCGACAAGGGACGCTTCCTCGCCTACGTGCGGGACAACCCGCAGACGTACCGCGACTGGTCGACGGGCGCCGAGGAGTGGAACGCGCGCACGAGCGGCAAGTAGGATTACCTCCTCTCGCCGTTACTGCGCACGCCCATCTAGCATGCGATTGCAGCCGGCTTTCTTCCGGCAGACCTGACGACGATCGCTGGGACGTGGGGCGGGATCTCCGACCAGGGCGACCTGACGTACCTCAACCTGGTGCACCTGCACGGGATCGACGGAACGGACGTGCGCGACCTGACGCGCGGCGAGATCGAGGGCCGCCGGCAGGCGATGCTCGCGGTCGACGCGCTGCGGCGCTTCGTCGGCGGCTGCGAGAACGCCAAGCTGCGCAACTTCGGCATGACCCTCGGCATCCGCGACACGCGCAAGATCGACGCCGACTACAACCTCACCGAGGACGACGTGCTGCAGCAGGGGCGCTTCGCCGACAGCGTCGGCATCTTTCCCGAGTTCGTCGACGGCTACGGGCTGCTCGTCCTGCCGACGACCGGGCGCTACTTCCACTTGCCGTACCGATCGTTGCTGCCGCGCAACGTCGAGGGCCTACTCGTCGCGGGCCGCGCGATCGGCGGCGACCGCACCTCGCATGCAGCGGTGCGCAACATGATGTGCTGCACCGTCAGCGGGCAGGCGGCGGGCGTTGCGGCTGCGGTATCGCTGCGCGAGCGAGCGACGCCGCGCCACGTGTCCGTCGCCGCGGTGCAAGCGGAGCTGCAACGCCAGGGCGTGCGCCTGCGCTGAGGAGCCGCAGAGCAACGTGTCCCTCCGTGCGATTCACGGCGAAGGGGACGGCGGGTCGGGCTCCCAACCACCGCCGAGGGCCTTGTAGAGCGCCACGGCGGCGAGGGTGACGTTACCGCGGGTCGACGCCAGACGGTCCTCTTCGGAGGCCAGCTGCGCCTGCGCGTTGAGCACGCGCACGTAGTCGATCGCCCCTTCGCGATACTGCAAGCCCGACAACTCGGCGGCGCGCCGCGCCGCGGCAACCGCTTCCGCCCGTAGCTCCGCCTCGCGACGCGCGCCCAGCAGGGCGGCCAGCGCGTTCTCGACCTCCTGCTGGGCGATCAGGACGGTCGTCTCGTAGGCGGCGATCAGCTCCTGGAAGGCGGCTTCCTGTACGCGGACGTTGTTGCGGATGCGTCCGTAGTTGAGAATCGACCAGCGGAACGACGGTCCGCCGAAGGCTTCCAGGCTGCGCGATTCCGCCAGATCGGCGAAGTCCTCCGCGGCGAGCTGGATGCTGCCGACGAGCGAGAGTTGCGGGTACAGGTCGCTGGCGGCGATGCCGATGCGCGCGCTCTGCGCCGCGAGACGCTGCTCGACCGCACGCACGTCGGGTCGCCGCCGCAGCAGGTCCGCCGGGATTCCGACCGCCACGCGCTGCGGCGCCGCCGGGATCGGTGCGCGGGGGCCGAGACGGTCGCGCAGGTCCTGCGGCGGCAGGCCGAGCAGGGTGCACAGGGCGTTCTCCGCCTGGCGCAGCGACGCGGCCAACGCCGGAATCGCCGCACGCGTCGCCGCCAGCAGCGACCGCGCCTGGGCAACGTCGAGCTCGGTGACGACGCCGTTGCGGAACTTCGCCCGGGTGATGTCGGCGCTGCGCTGCTGGATGGCGACGTTGCGCTCGGCGGCGTCGAGTCGTGCCTCGAGAACGCGGATCTCGGTGTAGGTGCGGGCGACCTCGGCCGCGAGGCTGACGAGCACATCGTCGTAATCGGCACCCGCGGCGAGCAGCTCCGCTTCGGCTGCTTCGATGCCGCGGCGGAAGCGGCCCCAGACATCCAGCTCCCAGGCGGCGTCGAAGCCGATCTGCACGTCGTTGAAGGTTCCCAGGAGCCCCGGCGATGTCTGGTTGGCGCGGTTGCGGCTGAGCTCCGCACGCGTCCAGCCCCCCGCGGCCTGTTGCGACTGCGGGAAGAGGTTGCCGGCGGCGATCCCGCGCCGCGCACGCGCCTGGAGGATGCGTGCGGCGGCGGCCCGCAGCGTCGGATTGCCGGCGTGGGCGGCGGCGACCAGGTCGTCGAGGATGGGATCGCCGAACACGCCCCACCAGCGTGAATCGGCAGCGGGCCGGGCATCGACGGCGGGCGCGTCCGCGTCGCGCCAACCCTCGGCGACGGGCGGGTCGGGGCGAACGAAATCCGGACCGACCGCGCAGCCGGCGCCGACGACGCCGAGCAGGGCCGCGGCCGCCGCGATCCGAAGCAAGGGTGTCATGCGTCGGCCTCCGCCGGCACCCGGAAGAAGATCGCGTACAGGACCGGGACGACGACCATGGTCAGCACCGTCGCGAAGACCAGGCCGCCGATGATGGTCACCGCCATGGCCACGAAGAAGGCGTCGGTCAGCAGCGGGATCATCCCCAGCGCCGTGGTCGACGCGGCCATCGCCACCGGCCGCAGGCGGCTGACGCCGGAGTCGAGAATGGCTTGCAACGGCGGACGGTCGAGGCTGCGTTGCAGATTGATTTCGTCGATGAGCACGACGGCGTTCTTGATCAGCATGCCGATCAAGCTCAGGAATCCGAGGAGCGCCATGAAGCCGAAGGGTTGGCCCGTCGCCAGCAGGCCCGCGGTCACGCCGATCAGCGCCAGCGGCACGCACAGGAAGATCACGACCGGCAGGCGCACCGAGTCGAACAGGGCGACCAGGATCAACACCATCAGCACGACGAAGAACGGGATCGACGCCAGCAGCGGCCCCTGCGCATTGCGCGAATCCTCGTACTCACCACCCCACTCGAGCACGTAGCCGTCGGCGAGCTCGATCGCCTCGACGGCGGCCTGCACGCGCGCGTGCAGCTCGCTCGCCGGGCCGTCGCGTGGATCGCTGATCACGGTGATCGTCCGCTTGCGATCGCGGCGGACGATGATCTCGTTCTCGAACGCGATCGCGACCTCGTTCACCACTTGGGTCAGCGGAATCGAGCGTCCTGCGGCCGGGCTCCAGATCTGCACGTTGCTGATGGCGTCGACGGCGGCGCGCTCGTCGGCGGCGGCGCGCAAGATGATCGGCAGCAGCAGATCGCCATCGCGGTAGACGCCGACGCTGGCGCCCTCGAACGTCGCGAGAATCGCAGCGGCGATGTCCGCCGGCTGGATGTCGTTGCGGTTGGCCGCCTCCTCGGCGACGACGGGATCGAGCCGCTTGACGCGTTCGCGCCAATCGGTGCGGACGTACTTCGCGTCGGGATCGGCCTCGACGATCGCGGCGATCCGATCGGCGTAGGCGCGCAGCGCGTCGGGATCGGGCCCGGACACCCGCGCCCGCACCTTGCCGGCCGTGCCGGGACCGAGCTGGAACTTCTGCGCGTAGGCCACCATGTCCGGGTAGCGCGCCGCCAGCTGGGACTCGATCGTGGCGATCAGCGGATCGATCGCGTCGGCGCCGTCGACGTCGACGAGCAGTTGGGCGTAGGCGCTGTTCGCCTTCTCCGGCGCGTAGGTGAGCAGAAAGCGCAGCGCGCCCTTGCCGACGAGCGACGTGACGTGGGTGACCGGCGCCATCTCGGCGAGCAGGCTCTCGACCTCCGCCACGCGCTCCGTGGTCGCGTCGATGTGCGTGCCCTGCGGCAACCAAAGGTCGACCATGAGTTGCGCACGGGTCGACGGCGGAAAGAAGCTCTGCTCGACGAAGGCGAAGCCGCGCAGCGAGCCGGCGAAGAGGGCGACGACGACCAGAACCGTGAGCCAGCGAAAGCGGATGGTGGCGCGCAGCATCGCTCGATAGCCGCGGTAGAAGCGCGAGTCGTACGGATCTCCACCGTCGACCGACGTCGCCTTCAGGAACAACACGCACAGCAGCGGCGTCACCGTCACCGCCGTCACCCAGCTGAGCAGGAGCGAGACGAGCACGACCTGGAACAGCGACCGGCAGAACTCGCCGGTGGAATCGTTCGACGTACCGATGGCGGCGAAGGCGAGAATGGCGATCAACGTCGCCCCGAGCAGCGGCAGGGAGGACTGGGCGACGACGTCGACCGAGGCCGACTCGGGGTCTCTGCCGCGCTGCATCTGGACGAGAACGCCGTCGACGACGACGATCGCGTTGTCGACGAGCATGCCGAGCGCGATGATCAGCGCGCCGAGCGAGATGCGCTCGAGGGCCACGCCCATCGGATCGAGGAAGATGAAGGAACCGACGATCGTCAGCAGCAGCACGAAGCCGATGATCAAGCCGCTGCGCAGCCCCATGAAGAAGAGCAAAACGACGATGACGATGGCCACCGCCTGGAGCAAGCTCGTCGTGAAACCGGCGATGGCCTCGGTGACCGCGCGTGACTGCACCGAGACGATGCCGAAATGCACGCCGAGGGGGATCTGCGATTGGAGCTCGCGCATGCGGCGCTCGACGGCTTCGCCCATGCGCACCACGTTGCCGCCGGAGATTGTCGAGATGCCGATACCGATCGCCTGCTGGCCGTCGTAGCGGATGAGGTGATCGGACGGCTCCACGTAGCCGCGGCGGATTTCCGCAACGTCGCGCAGGCGAATCTGCTCGTCGGCGCCGCCACGGATGAGAATCGCCTCGAGATCCTCGATCGAATCGGCGCCGCCGGTCGGCTCGATGGCGACGAACTCGCGGCCGACGCGGACGCGCCCGGCATCGCTGACGAGATTGCGCTGCCGCAAGGCGTCGACGATGACCTGCTCGGGGATACCGAGCTGCGCCACGCGATCCCGCCGGAACTCGACGTAGATCGCCTCGCTGCGCTCGCCGAAGGTCTCGACCTTGGCGACGTCCTCCACCAGCGCGAGCTCGCGACGCACCAGGTCGACGAACTGCTTGAGCTCCGCGTAGCTGTATTCGTCGCCGTAGACGGCGAAGAACACGCCGTAGACGTCGCCGTAGTCGTCGATGACGAGTGAAGGGCCTGCCCCCGGGGGCAGGCGCCGCTGGGCGTCGCCCACCTTGCGCCGCAGCTCGTCCCAGACCTGCGGCAGGGTCTCCTTGTCGTAGCGATTCTCGATCGACACGGTGAGCGTCGACAGGCCGCGCTCGGAGCGCGATTCGATGTCGTCGAGCTGCCCGAGCTGCTGCACCGCGAGCTCGAGCTCGTCGGTCACCTCGTTCTCGACCTCCAAGGCCGACGCGCCGGCGTAGGGAGTGACGACGAGGGCGTCCTTGATCGTGAACTCCGGGTCCTCGAGCCGGCTCATCCCCTGGTACGACTGGACGCCGGCGACCAGCATCACCGCGGTGAGGACCAGCGTCAGAGTGCGGCGCTGCAGGCAGAATGCGGCCGGGTTCATCGCTCGCCGCCCGCGTCACTCGCCGAAGCGGGAAACCTTCATCCCTTCGCGCAGCTGGTGGACGCCGGAGACGGCGATCGTCTGCCCGGGCGCGAGCCCGGAGAGCACCCGCAGCGCATCCCCAGTCGGTGCCGCGAGCTCCACGGCCGCGCGGCGCACCGTCATCGCGTCGCGATCGACGATCCACACCGCCGGCCGCCCGCTGGCGTCGGCAACTACGGCCTGGGCGGGGATGAGTAGGGCGTCGTGGTCGCCGCCGTCGTCGAGCTCGATGGCGACCTTGCCGGTCATGCCCGGCAGGACGCGTACGTCATCGGGCGCATCGAATCCAAGGGTGACGGAGAAGGTTCGGGTGACGGGATCGGCGGCGGTGGCGAACTCGAGGATGCGCGCCGAAAAGTGACGCTCCGGAAGCGACGAGATGACGACGATCGGTGCGATGCGCCGATTGAGATCTTCCGTGCTGACGGATCCTGCCCCACGCACCATGTCGCGCTCGGGAAGGCTGACGACCATCTCGAGGGTCGACGTGTCCTGCAGATTGACGATCGGCTGCTTGGCAGAGACGTTGGCGAAATCGTCGACGAGCTTGCGGGCGACGACCCCGGCGAACGGAGCGCGGAGCTCGGTTTCCTGCTTCGCCTTCTCGGCCTCGAGGAAGGCGGCCTCGGCGACGCCGAGAGCGCGGGCGTAGCCATCCAGCGTGATCTGCGCGATCGCACCCGGGTCTTGCTGGGCGAGCCGCCGCCCGCGGCGGTCGTCGGCTCGGGCCTTGTCGAGATCGGCTCGGGCGCGAGCGAGACGTGCATCGTAGTCGCGCGCATCGAGCCGGGCGAGCAAGGCATCGGCGTCGACGCGTTGCCCCTCCTCGACCGGAAACTCGACGATCTTTCCGGCGACCTCGAAGGCGAGCTCGGCGTTGCGCGTAGGCGCCACGGAGCCCGGGTATTCACGGCGGATCTCGGCGGTGGCGTCGCCGGCGACGAACAGCTTGACCGGTCGCGTCACTTCGCGCGGCTCGGGCGGCGGCTACGCGCACCCCACGGCGACGATCGCCAGGAGAACGACGTCCGCGTACGACCTGCGAGGTCGGGACAACGGCGAGTCGGGCATCGTCGTTCGGCGTGGCGTCGGCATCGAGTCGCGGCGCGGATCGTCCACCGCGCCGCAGCGCGCGCCCGTGCCGTGCTCGGGCGCATAGACCGACATGTGCCCGGATGGCAAGGCCGGCGGCGGCGGCATACGCACCGCCGCCGGCCCCCTTCGTCAGCCCATGAAGAACGCGTTCAGCTTGTTGCCGTCGAGATCGCGGAAGTAGCCCGCGTAGAAGTTGTCGCCGCGTTGCCCCGGTGCACCTTCGTCGGTGGCGCCGAGCTCGATGGCCTTGGCGTAGAACGCGTTCACCTTCTCCTTCGAGTCCATCGCCAGCGCGACCATCACGCCGTTGCCGACGCTGGCCGGCTTGCCGTCGAAGGGCTTGATGACCGAGACGGCGGCGCCGTCCCCGCCATTGCTCCAGGCGATGAAGCGATCGTCCTGCATGAGGCGCTTCGCTCCGAGCTCCGCGAGCAAGGTATCGTAGAACTTCGCCGCCCGATCGAGATCGTTGGTCCCGAGAGTCACATATCCGACCATGCATGGCTCCTTTCGCCGCACGTGGGTTAGGCGCGACCGGTGCGTCGCACTCGCCGGCATTCAGCCCCCGTGCACGAGCTCGCGCAACCGGGGCAGGCTACTTCGGCTTGCGACTCACGGAGCGGCGAAGACACCCGGGCGGCCCCACAACCGCATTTGCTCGAGGATCCAGCGTTGGCGTGCGCGCAGCCGCGGCCCCGGTCGCG
>CALJUJ010000444.1 GCA_937975525.1 uncultured bacterium | reverse complement strand
GTCCGGGTCGGCGTCGCCGTGGGTGTGGCCGTGGGGGTGGGCGTCTGCGTCGGCGTCGCCGTCGCGGTCGCCGTGGGCGTGGACGTCGGCGTTGACGTTGGGGTCGAGGTCGGGGTCGTCGTCGGGGTCGCGGTTGGCGTCGCGGTGCTCGTGGCCGTCGGCGTATGCGTCGGTGTCGGCGTCGGCGTCGCCGTCGCGGTCGCCGTCGGGGTATGCGTGGGCGTACTCGTATACACGGGGGTATCGGTCGGGGTTGCGGTCGGGCTCGCCGTCGGCGTTGCCGTTGGCTCGGGAATGGACGGATAGACGGCCTCGAACACGTTGTCGGCTGCGAGGTCGGCCGCTGCGATGAGGCACGTGGTTGCGGCAGCGACCGTGCTTCCACAGCTGTTCAGCTCGGCGAAGTCGCTATCGGAGCAGCGACCAATGGTCCGCTCGATGTTCCTCTGCGCGCGGGCGACGAGATTGATCGGGTCGTACCTCTTGCAGTTCAGGTTGAGCGGAAGCTTCCCTTGCTCCTTGCTGCGTTCGCACCGCTCCTGGATCGTGAGACGCTTGCCGATGTAGGCGCCGACGGCCCGGCCGACGGCAATCTGGCAGCGACGCGCCTGGCGTGACAGCGGCAACGACGGCGTACCGTATGCCGTGGAGACGAGCTGGTTGACCTCGGCGTCGGTGACGCAGGTGACGCACGATGCGACGCCGTTCTCATAGTCGTCCTGCGCGATGCCGGCGCAGGGAGCGGGGCATGTCAGGTATCCCAGTCCCGGGGGCGGCGGAACGTCGGCGTTTTCGTCGCATACGCCGCGCGCTCGGCGCACCAAGGTCGCCTTGCGGCGATTGACCTTCACGGAAGCCGGAGCCGCGGCGACGTCGTTGCAGTTGGTGGCGGCGGGGACGCGTCCGTCGATGCGCAGACGATGGCACTTCGCCAGTTGGTCGAGGCTGCTGTCGACGATGCCGGACGTGCGCTTGTGAAGGTCACGACGGCAAAGCGCGGAAACCACATTGGGGGCAACGAATTCGGTCTGCGCCATGGCTGCAGCCGGCAAGAGGAGAGAGGCGCCGGCGACGGTCCAAACGGACACTGCACAGACGGCAGCCACGGCCTGACGTACGATCGGAAGTGAAGACATGAGCTCGATCCCCTTGGGTTGGTTTCACTCGCCCAAGGGCAAGCCGATTGAAAGAGCCCGCGGTATAGCACGCGAAGAGCCAAAATCTAGACTCGTGAATCTGGGGGAATCCGGGGTCGTAGTCTCTATTGTCACGATTCGTCGCTGGCGGCAGGGTATCTACGCTCGCACGGACCCACTCCGTACGGCCAGGTCCGAGGCTCGTCCGTCCGTCCGTCCGGCGCCGCCAGTCGAATCGTTACAATAGCGACTACGTCCCCGCGGGGGGCCGTCGGCGGTGCGGTACGGCGAGCGTGGCGAACAGCCAAAGCCCCGTCGCCACCGCCAGGGTCACCACGAACACGTCGCCGATGCGCGCGTACACGCTCTCGAGGTCCAGGCGCGCCACGTCGCCGACGATGACCTCCTCGCTGAACAGGCCGCCCTCGTCGACGACCCGGCCGGCGGCGTCGATGATCGACGTCACCCCGGTGTTCGAGCCGCGCAGCAAGTAGCGCCGCGTCTCCACCGTGCGCCACAAGGCGAGGGCCTGATGCTGGTGCGGCGCCGGCGAGTTGCCGTACCAGGCGTCGTTGAGGATGGTGACCAGCACCTCCGCCCCGGCATGGGTCGTCGCTCGCGGCATTCCGGCGACGAGATCCTCGTAGCAAATCAGCGCGCCGACCTTCAGCGCCCCGGGGATGTCGATCACCTTCGCTTCCGTTCCGGCACGGAACCCCGCCGTGGCCGGGCTCAGCTTGCGGATCCAGGGAAACGTCTCCGCGAAAGGCAAGAACTCGCCGAACGGCATCAAGATGCGCTTGTCGTAGCGACCGAGCACCGTGCCGTCGGGCTGGATGACGAAGGCCGCGTTGAACTCGTCGGCCTCGCGCGGGCCGGTGATGCGGTAGGCGAGTCCGCCGAAGTACAACGGCACCCGCAGGCCCGGAAACGGGTGCGACTTGCCGTCGAGCGACGGCGTGTCGGCCGGGATCCAGAACTGCGAGACCGTTTCCGGCCAGACCAGCAGGTCGAGGTCGTCTTGGATCGGCTCCGACAACTCGCCGTAGCGCTCGAGGTTCACGTCGAAGTACGCGCGGTTCCCCTTCTGCTCGATGCTGATGTTGCCCTGCACCAGGCCGACGCGTGCCTGCGGCGCGGCGGCCATGGCGGCATCGATCTGGGGAAGACGCCAGGCGCCGTACGCGGCGATCGCCAGCGCCGCCGTGACCGCCGCGGCCAAAGCCCCCCAGCGCCGCGGCCGCTCCACGAGATCGACCAGCCCCGCTGCCGACCAGACGATCGCGAAGCTGAGCGCGTAGGGGCCGGTCAGGTCGCCCACCTGCAGCAACTCGGGCACGTGGAACTGTGTGTTCGCCATGCGCCAGGGGAAGAGATTGGGGAACAGATACTCGAGGGTGACCCAAACCGCCGGCGCCGCGAGCGCGAGCGGGCCGCGACCCAGCCGCCGCAGCGCGTGGACGAAGAGCAGAAACTGGAGCGAGGAGTAGAGCGAGAGTCCGAGATAGAAGAGTACGGCGATCGGATAGGGAAAGCCGCCGAAGACGTTGATCGTGTACACGAGCCAGTAGAAGGCGGGGATGTTCGTGCACAGCCCGGCGACGAAGGCGATGCGCGTGGCGTCGCGCCCGTCGCCACTCACCCGCACGGCCCAGAGCAGGGGCGCGAACGCGACCCAGGCGATCGTGTTCAGCTGGAAGCACAGAAAGCACGACTGTATCGTCAGGCCGGACAGTGCAGCTGCGGCTAGCGGGAGCAGCGGCCGCGTTGTAGCGGGAAACGTGGCCGGCATCGAACCGCCGAGGCCGCCGGGCGCGGTACGGTGGTGCCGTCGCGGATCAACTCACCTGACGCATGGCGGCGAGCATCGCTTCGGGGCCGACATAGCCGACCTTGCGCTTGACCTCGCGTCCCCGCGCATCGACGTAGATCACCGTCGGCACGCCTTGCACGGCGAAGTGCTCGACCAGCTCCGCCGTATGGTCGTCCTCGCGCGTGATGTCGGCCTTGAGCATCGTGAACCGCGACGCTTCGGCGAGCACGTCGGCGTCGGCCCAGGTCGTCGCCTCCATCTCGTGGCAGGGGATGCACCAGTCGGCGACGAAGTCGATGACCACCGGGCGGCCGAGCGCTGCGGCCTCTTCGACCACAGCGATGTCCAAGGTCTGCCAGGGGATGCGGCTCTCGGCGGCGCGCGGCTGCACCAGCCACACCGCGAGGCCGAGCGCCGCCAGGCCGACGGCCCGCTGCAGCGTGCGGAAGCGCGGCAGGTGGGCGCCGGATCGGTCGACGAAGCCGAGGTAGATGCCCGCTCCGGCCACCAGCCCGGCGAGCGCCCATGCCGGCCAGGGCGCAGGCAGCAGCGGCGATACGAAGTACACGGCCAGTCCGAGCAACAAGAACCCGAACAGCCGCTCCACCCACACCAACCAGTCGCCCGAGCGCGGTAGCGCACGCAGCGATCCGGCCATGTTCGCGAGCACCAGGTACGGCAGGCCGAGCCCGAGGCCGAGCGCGAAAAACAACGCGAGCCCGGTGGCGACGCTCTGCTGGCTGCCGACGTAGACGAGCAAGCCGATCACCACCGGCCCGACGCACGGGGCGGCGACGACACCCATGGTCGCCCCCATGAACGTCGCCCCCGCGAGGCCACCGCCGGCGCCGCCTACCCGTTGCAGCAACCACGCCGGCGGCTGCAGCTGGTAGAGGCCGAACGAGCTCAGTGCCAGAACCGTCATCACCGTCGCGATCGCGACGAGCACGACGGGCTGCTGTAGCGCCGACCCGAAGACGCCGCCGGAGAACGCCGCGGCGACGCCGACGACGGAGAACGTGAGCGTGATTCCCAGCACGTAGGTGCACTCCAGGCGCTTGAGGCCGCCGCGGCTCTGCTGCGCCTGGCTGCCGAAGTATGTGATCGTTACCTAGATCAACGGATAGACGCACGGCGTCAGATTGAGGCCGACGCCGAGCAACAGCACCAACGGTAGCGTCAGAAGAAGGCCGCGCTCCTCGAGCCAGTGCGCGAAGTCGATGCCGCCTGCGGCGAGCGCGTCCTCGCCGGCGCCGCCGCCCGGGGCGGGCGCGGCCGCACCCGGCGCCACCACCGTCGCCGCCGCGGTCGTCGTCACGTCGCGCGGCGGCAGACACGTCGTGTCGTTGCACGCCTGGTAGCGCAGCGTCGCGGTCACGTCGATGGTGCCCGGCGCCGCCGAAGCGGCGACCGCGAGTGCCGCACTCATGACGATCTCGCCCTCGTACACGAGCAGCTCCTTGCCCTCCGCGAAGGCGAAGGTCTTCGCCTCGGGCGCGGGGTACGTCATCTCGCCAGCGGTTACGCCCGGCGGGAGCTCCAGGCGAATCGCCGTGGGGATGAGGAAAGGCTCGTTCGGGCGGTGCGCATTGACGTGCCACCCGGAGTCCACCTGGGCGATCGCGGTGATGCGGGTGGTCGCGCCCGCGACGACGGGCTCGTCGGCGATCTGCAGTTGCAGATCGACCTTGGCCGCAGCGGACGACGCGGTGAGCCCGAGGAGGGCGATGCTGGCGAGGAGGTGTCTCATGTTCGTCGTGACTGAGGAAAATCGAAGCACGCGGATCGGTACCTTGCAAATGTGGGTCGCTGCCAGTAACCCGCCGAGGTTCGCGAAAGGTTCCCGAAGAGGATCGGAAGAGGAGCGAGCATGACGACGGACTCGATCCGCGCGACGGTCGCGCTGGTGTCGGTAGTGGGGCTGGCGGTCGCGTCGAGCTCGGCGGGCGCGGGCCCGCTGCTGCCGTTGGCGCCCGAGGAGACGACCGCCGTCGACCACGGTGAGGTCGAAGCCTTCCTCGGCGTGCGTTATGCGCGCAACGGCCGCTTCCCGGCGTTCTCGCCGAAGGGCTCGTTGCGCTCGCAGGACCTCGTCGGGCTACCGCAGTTCGGCTTCCACGTCGGCGCCGGCGGGTGGGTCGAGGTGCAGGCAACGTTCGAAATGCTTCTCCTCGACGAGACCTTCTTCGACGGCCGCGACAACTCCCAGTACGGCGCCGGCGACGCGCGGCTGTTCACCAAGGTGCACGTCTTTGCGGAGCGCGGCGCCTTGCCGGCGGCGGGGGTGCGCTTCGGGACCAAGCTGCCGAACGGTAACCGCGCCGACCGACTCGGCACCGACGAGACGGACTTCGCGCTCGAGACCTTGTTCACGAAGCGTTGGGGCGGCGTCGGCGCGCACGCCAACCTCGGCATCCTGTTGCTCGGCAACGACGGCTCGACGGTGCCCGGGTTCGGCACCTTCGCGACCGACGGCCAGGACGATCTCTTCACCTGGGGACTGGCCCTCGAGGCGCCGCCGCTGCATGACGCCCTCGGCCCGGGGCGTGATCTTCGCCTGTTCGCGGAGGCGCGCGGCTGGGCGGGGAGTCGCTTCCAGAACGACTTCTCCGCGGCGCTGGTCGGTCTGCAGGCAGGTAGTGCCCGGTGGTTCGCCTACGCCGGCGTCTCGGCCGGGCTCGCAGGCGCTGCCGAAGACGTCGGCGTGCGCGCCGGGGTCGTCCATCGCCTACGGGCGTGGGGGAAGAACGGAGATGCGCCCTAGCGGGCGCCTGCGGCGACGTTTCACGCCCGCTCGGCGCGCGACCGCGGCGACTTCGTCTTCGCCTTGCTGGACGGCTTGCTGGCGGGGACCTCGAGCGGAACGCAGTCGACGATCTCGAGCCCGTAGCCCGGTAGGCTCACCAGGTTGCGCGCGTAGTTGCTGAGCAGGCGGATCTTGCGGACGCCGAGGTCGCGCAGGATCTGAGCGCCGATGCCGTACTCGCGGAAGTCGCGCTCGCGTGTCGCCGGGTCGGTGCTCGGCGTGCGCGTGCGCCCGCTCTTCGCCGGGTCGCCGATCTCGCCGCTGCGTCCATCGCGGCGGAGGTAGACGATCACGCCGGTGCCGTCGTCGGCGATCTTGCGCATCGCATCGTGGAGCAGCGCCGAGGTGTCGCGTTCGGCCATGTGGAAGACGTCGCCGGGCAGGAACTCCGCATGGGCGCGCACGAGGGTCGGCTGCTCGGGGTCGATGGTTCCTTTGACCAGAGCTACGTGCTCGCCGTCGTCGACGTCGGTGGTGTAGACGAAGATGCGGAAGGTGCCGCCGTAGCGGCTGGCGATCTCGGCTTCGGCGACGCGGTGCACCAGCGAGTCGCAGCGCAGCCGGTACTGGATGAGATCGGCGACGGTGCAGATCTTGAGGTCGTGCGTGGCGGCGAACGTCTCGAGGTCGGGCAGCCGCGCCATGGTGCCGTCCTCGTTGAGGATCTCGCAGATGACGCTGGCGGGCTGGAAGCCGGCGAGGCGCGACAGGTCGACGCCGCCTTCGGTCTGTCCGGTGCGCACGAGGACGCCGCCGCGGCGCGCGCGCAGGGGAAAGATGTGTCCCGGCGAGACGAAGTCCTCCGGGGCCGCGCCCTTGCGTACGGTGGCGAGAATCGTCGTCGCGCGGTCTTTGGCGGAGATGCCCTTGGTGATGCCGTGGCGCGCGTCGATCGATACGGTGAAGGCGGTGCCGAGCGGAGCGCGGTTCTCGGCGACCATCATGCCGAGGCCGAGCTCGTCGATGCGCTCTTCGGCGAGTGCCAGGCAGATCAGGCCGCGGCCGTGCGTGGCCATGAAGTTGATCGCCTCGGGCGTGGCGGCCTCGGCGGCCATGCACAGGTCGCCTTCGTTCTCGCGGTTCTCGTCGTCCATCAAGATCACCATCTTGCCGGACTTGATGTCGGCGATGGCGTCCTCGATGGAGCTGATCGAGCGCTTGCGCTGCGGCGGGTTCGGCAACGAGGTGAACATTGGCTCTCGACGTATAACCGCCGGTCCGGCGATTGGAAAGGCTCGCCGCGGCGCGATCCGTACGCGGACGCGTGGTGCCGTTCGCGCGTGAATTGTGACCGCGGGCGCGCTTCGCGATTGCTTGCCCCGTGCCCATCGAGTACAGGCGAGGCTGGGATGGGATACGCCGAGCTCGATGCAAGTTCGCCTGAGTGACGTCTTGAGCGTCGACACGATCTTGCTGCGCTCGGCGTGGCCGGATTTCCGCGCCTGTGTCGACGGGATGCTCGGCGCGCTCGTGACGGTCGATCGCCTACCGGCCGAGCAGCTTCGTCCCGCCGGCAAACTGGTGTGCGAGCGCGAAGAGATCGCCAGCACGGCGATGGTCGACATCGGCGTCAGCATCCCGCACGCGCGCTTCGCCGGCGTCGACGGCATCACGGCGGCGCTGGCCGCCTGCCCGCAAGGCGTCTACGACCACGGGCTCGGCCTGCCGATCGAGATCGTCGTGCTCGTCCTCACCTCGCCCGCGCTCACCACCGAGCACCTGCGCTTTCTCGCCTCGCTGTCCGAGCTACTGCAGTCGGAGCGGACCCGTCGCGCGATCGTCCAGGCGGCGTCGGCGCAGCAGGTGCTCGCGCTGATCGCCGAGCAGGAACGCGGCGGCGTCCGCGCCGCGGGCTGCTAATCTCCGTCGGCGAGCATCGAGCGGGCGATCTGCGAGATCTGGATCTCGTCGGTGCCGCCGTAGATCTGCAGCACCTTGGCGTCGCGGCAGAGCTGCTCGACCTGGTACTCGGCCATGTAGCCGTTGCCGCCGAACAACTGCACCGCCTCGAGCGTGCACTCCATCGTCGCCTGTGCCGCGTAGAGCTTGTTCGCCGAAGCTTCGGCGAACGACAGCGACTTGCCGTGCGCCGTCATCTCGATCTGCCGGAAGATCATGTTCTGCAGGTTCATGCGCGCCACCTGCATCTTCGCCAGCTTGAGCTGGATGAGCTGAAAGTCGCCGATCGCTTTGCCGAACTGCACGCGGGTGCGCGCGTACTCGGTGCACAGCTCGATGCAGCGATCGACGATGCCGAAGGCCATGGCGACGACGCCGCTGCGCTCGGCGCCGAACGTCGCCTTCGCGCCGGAGCGCCCGCCGGAAGCTTCTTCGCTCTCTCCCATCAGGCGGTCGCGGCCGCAGCGAACGTTGTCGAGAAACAGCTCACCCGTCGGCGACGAGTGCATGCCCATCTTGCGCAGCGGCTTCGTCTGCGCCAGCCCCTCCATGCCGCGATCGAGGATGAAGCTGACGACCTGCCGGTCGCGCGCATCCTGCTCGCCGCGGTCGAGCTTGCAGATGAAGACGATCGTATCGGCGTACGGCCCGTTGGTGATGAACGTCTTCTGCCCGTTGAGCACGTAGTCGTCGCCGTCCTTGCGGGCGACCGACTTCATCGAGCCGAAGGCGTCCGAGCCCGATCCGGGCTCGGTGATCGCCCAGGCGCCGATCTTGTCGAGTGTCAGCACCGGCAACGCCCAGCGATCCTTCTGAGCCCACGTGCCCTTCGCCATGATCGCGCCAGCGGTGAGGCCCATCGACACGCCCAGCGCCGTCACCATGCCGGGACAGTACCGCGACAGCTCCATGATCGGGATCATCTGGAACGCCGCCGCGTCGCCCGGGTCGAGGCCGCCGCCGTTCTTCCTCGCTGCCCCGGCGTCGTCACCGCCCTCGCCGGCGAGCGCCTTCTGCTTCTGCGCTTCGTAGCGGGCCCGCGCCGCGTCGGTGACGCCCAGCGTGCCCATCAGCTTGCGGAGGATGTCGTAGGGCGGCATGTCGCCGTGCTCGAGCTCTTCGAGATGAGGCACGATCTCGGTGTCCACGAACCGTCGAACCATGTCGCGCACCATCAGGTGCGACTCGCTCCATTCGATCATCACGACCCTCCGAGGAAGAAGATCCGCTCCGCTTAGCGCGCTGCCGCCGCGGATGCCAGGACGGACCGTTGCAGGCGTCCTCATTCGAATCGAAAGGACTCGTCGCCCTGGGCGAGCGTCGCGTCGCTCTCGGGGAGGGGCCCGCCGCCCGGCCGGGGAGGTCCGGGCGGCGGGGTGGACGGTCGTCGGGGAGGCAACCGCCCACTTCGGGGGTCTCGGCGCCGCACGTGGCGGCGTCGTCCAGGGGGATGCGACGAATGGCGGATTTGCTGCACGTGCTGGGCAAACCCCGCGGGGTTGCTAGGATGCGGTCATGATCGGCCGCGAGCTCATCGCCCTCGAACGTGCATCGGCGAACTACGCCCTGCGGCAGGTGCGGCAGAGGCGCACCGGCAACCTGTCGTGGGAGGTCGTCGCCGCCAAGAGCGGCGAGGCCGTCGCCACCGGCCTGCCGAGCCGCGCCGAGGCGCTGCGCCAGGCGCGCGCCTGGGAACGCCTCCACGAGCGCCTGGACGACGGCCTCGAAGGCCACGTTCGGGTGCATTGACCGCAAGTCATGGGGAGCCTCCGCCGCACCGCGCTGGTCACCGGCGCCGCCTCGGGCATCGGCCGCGCCGCCGCCCTGAGCCTCGCGCGCCGGGGCTACGCGGTGGCCCTGCTGGATCGCGACGAAGCCGCGGTGTGCGCTGCGGCCGAAGAGGCGATCGCGGCCGGCGGTCGCGCCAGCACCCAGGTTTGCGACGTGCGTCGCGGCGAGGAAGTGCGCCAGGCGGTCGCCGCGGCGCAGGCGGCTCACGGCCCGGCCGGCATTCTCGTGCACGTCGCCGGCTTCGGCGGATTTCAACCGTTCGCGACGCTGGAAGAGGCGGAGTGGAGGGAGATGATCGACGTACATCTCAACGGCACCTATCGCTGCATCCGCGCGGCGTTGCCGGCGATGGTCGACGGCGGTTGGGGCCGGATCGTCACCACGGCGTCGGTCGCCGGCCTCAGCGGCGGCGGGGCAGGGCTCGCCCACTACGCGGCAGCCAAGGCGGGCATCATCGGCCTCACCAAGGCGCTGGCGCTCGAGCTGGCGCCCGCGGGCATCACCGTCAATGCGGTCGCACCCGGACTGGTCGACACGCCCGGGCTGCGCCGCGCCGGGGTCGACGGCGAGGTGCTCGAAGGGTTGCGGCGGGCCACTCCGGTTCGTCGGGTGGGAACGACGGCGGACGTCGCCGCGGCGATCGACTACGTCGTCGGCGAGGACGCCGGGTTTCTGACGGGCCAGGTCGTGAGCCCGAACGGCGGGGCCTACCTGTGAGGCGACGGGCGCGGTGCGCAGCTTTGCACTTGATGCCGTCCGGGGGGCGGCGTATGTGTGACCCAAGCTCGGACTTTCTCGTCCGGCGCCGTCCTGGGACCATGTGCGAAGAGGAGAAGACATCATGAACGCTTCGGCCAAGATGAGGCATGTCGTGCGCAGCGGTCGGTCTCGCGCGAGGGCGCTCGGATGTGCGGCAGTGTTGCTGGCGCTCCCGGCGGGCGCATGGGCGACGGATCACGGGCTCGCCGTCGGCGCCGAGGGCATCGTCGCCGCGTCGGAGGCCCGCGCCGTGCTCGAGGTCACCAACGTGCGCGTCCAGGGCGAACGGATCACGGCCACCCTGGTCAACAGCTCGAGCAGCCTGGTGAAGGACATCCAGCTCGTCATCCGCCACGCGTTCCTGTGGAACGACGAACGCAATCCGGGCACCGACAACCCAGGCCGCACCGAGTACTACCTGGTGCTCGGCGAGGTCGAGCCGAACGGCACGCTGGCCTTCGAGTACCGACCCGACCCGCCGCTGCCGAATCGCGACGACGGCACGTTCAAGACGTCGATCGAAGTCGCCGGGTTCACCGAGGTCGGCGCCGACTGAGGCCGCACGCAGCCCAAGGAGCGCATGCCGGACAACTATTCAGGCGGAGGGCGTCCCGACGATCCGATCGACGAGCTCAGGGCGATGTGGGAGCAGTTGCGGCGTCGCTACGAAGGCGGCTCCGGCGGCGTCCCTCTGCCGAGCCCATGGCTCATCCTCGTCGCCGCGCTCGTCGTCTACCTGCTGACGGGCATCTACATCGTCGCCCCCGACGAACGTGCCGTGGTCCTGCGCTTCGGCCAGGTCGTCCGCGAGCAGGGTCCCGGGCCCGGCTATCACCTGCCGTGGCCGATCGAGGAAGTGTACACCCCGTCGGTCACCCAGGTGCGCAAGGAAGAGTTCGGCTTCCGTAGCGTTCTCGGCGGCTCGCGCGAGCAGCCGACCGAAGCGTTGATGCTCACCGGCGATCAGAACATCGTCAAGCTGCAGTTCATCGTCCAGTTCCGCGTCAAGGCCGAGGCCGACGGCCCGCGTGATTTCCTGTTCAACGTGCGCGACCAGCGCGGGACCGTGCGCGGCGCCGCCGAGGTGGCGATGCGCGAGGTCATCGGCGGCACGCGCATCGACGACGCGCTCACCCAGGGCAAAGAAGAGATCCAACAGCAGGCGGAGGACGCGCTGCAGGCGATCCTCGATTCTTACGACTCGGGCATCGAGATCATCACGCTCAAGCTGATGAACGTCGACCCGCCGGAGGACGTCGAGGACGCGTTCAAGGACGTCATCAATGCGCAGCAGGACCGCGAGCGGATGATCAACAAGGCCAACGGCTACGCCAACGCGATCGTGCCGCAGGCCCGCGGCGAGGCGGCGCAGCTCATCAACGAGGCGCAAGCCTACAAGGCCGCCAAGGTCGCCCAGGCGACCGGCGCCGCGACGCGTTTCGTCGCGCTCTACGACGAGTACGCCAAAGCGCGTGAGGTGACGCGCGAGCGCTTGTACCTGGAGACGCTCGAGGAGGTCATGCAGCGCATCCGCAAGGTGTTGATCGACACCGACGCCGGGCGCGGCGTCGTTCCCTACCTGCCTTTGGACGAGCTGCGCTCGGTGCCGACCGTCGCGCCGACGCCGAAGCCCGCGGTGACGACCGCGCAGGAGGAGGCGCGCTGATGGATCGCCGCTGGCTCGCCGTGGCCGTCGTCGCCGCCGTCGTCGTCGCGACGTGGAACCTCGCGGCGTTCCGCGTCAATGAATGGCAGCAGGCGCTGCTCATCCAACTGGGCAAGCCGGTGGACCGCGACGCGCGCGCCGCCGGCTTGTACTTCAAGATCCCGTTCATCCAGGACGTCGTCTACTTCGACAAGCGGCTGCTCGACTACGACGCGCCGCCGCGCGAGGTGCTGACGATCGACAAGCAGCAGATCGTCATCGACAACTACTCGCGCTGGCGCATCGTCGATCCGCTGCGCTTCTACCAGACGGTGCGCAACGAGACCGGCGCCCAGTCGCGCCTCGACGACATCATCTACTCCAATCTGCGCGAGAACCTGGGGCGCCACACGCTGCGCGAGATCGTCAGCGACATGCGCACCGAGCTGATGGAGCAGGTGGCCGAGCGCAGCGACGCGAAGATGGGCGACTTCGGCATCGAGGTCGTCGACGTCCGCATCAAGCGCGCCGATCTTCCCGAGAAGAACCAGGAGAACGTCTTCAACCGCATGAAGACCGAGCGCGAGCGGCAGGCGAAGAAGTTTCGCGCCGAAGGCGAGGAGCAGGCGCGCAAGATTCGTTCGGAAGCGGACAAGGAGTTCGAGATCATCCTCGCCGAGGCCCGCCGCGACGCCGACGTCCTGCGCGGCGAGGGCGACGCGCTGGCGGTGAAGATCTTCGCCGACGCCTACGGACGCGACCCCGAGTTCTACCGCTTCGTGCGCACGCTCGAGGCCTACCGCACCTCGCTCGGTGAAGGCACGACCGCCGTGCTGTCGCCGGACAGCGAGTTCTTCCGAGTTTTCGAACAAGGTCCGCCACCACGTTGACGGTGGCTGCGGGCGGGGGGCTGTGATGTTGCGTGGTACCGTGCTGGTCGTCGACGACCTCGAGGACAACCGCCGCTTGATGCGGCTGATGCTCGAGAAGGCGGGCTTCCACGTCGTCGTCGCGGAGTCGGGGGCGCAGGCACTCGACCTGTACCGCGAGCACCCCGCGGACCTCGCCCTCGTCGACCTGCAGATGCCGGAGATGGACGGCATCACGCTGCTGACCAAGCTGCGCGAGCTCGACCCACGCGCCCAGGTCATCGTCATCACCGCCTACGGCTCGATCGAGAAGGCGGTCGCGGCGATGAAGGCCGGCGCCGTCGACTTCGTCACCCGGCCGGTGCGCCGCGAGGTGCTGCTCGCCCTCGTCGAGAAGGGCATCGACGTCGGCGAGATCGTCGCCGAGAACGCGCGGCTGCGCGCCGAGGTCGGCTCGAAGTACGACTTTTCGTCGCTGGTCGCCGAGTCGCCGGCCATGGGCCAGGTGCTGGCGCTCGCCGAGGAAGCCGCCAAGCGCGACACCACCGTGCTGATCACCGGCGAGAGCGGGGTCGGCAAGGAGGTGCTGGCACGCGCCATCCACTTCAATTCGGAGCGCAAGAGCGGGCCGTTCTTCGCGCTCAACTGCGCCGCGATCACCGAGAGCCTGATGGAAAGCGAGCTGTTCGGCCACGAGAAGGGCGCGTTCACCGGGGCGGACAAGCGCAAGGCCGGCCTGCTCGAGCAGGCGGCCAAGGGGACGCTGCTGCTCGACGAGATCGGCGACATGCCGCTGCAGGCGCAGGCCAAGCTGCTGCGGGTGATCGAGAACCGCGAGATGATTCCCGTCGGCGGCACCAAGGCCGTGCGCGTCGAGGCGCGCTTGATCGCCGCCACCAACGCCGACCTGCGCCAGCGGGTGCAGGCCAAGGAGTTCCGCGAAGACCTCTACTTCCGCCTCAACGTCCTGGCGATCCCGATCCCACCGCTGCGCGAGCGGCGCGAGGACATCGTGCCGCTCGCCGAGAAGCTGCTCGGACGGCTGGCCCGCGAGACCGGCAAGGAGCTGCCCGGGTTTTCGCAGGATGCCGTCGACCACCTCCTGACGTCGAAGTGGGAAGGCAACGTGCGCGAGCTCGCAAACGCCATCGAGCGCGCGGTCATCGTCAGCCGCGGCAACCTGCTGACGGCCGGCGACTTCCCGCCGCGCCTGACCGACGACGAGCCCGCCGCGAACGCCGGGTCGGGCGACTTCGATGCCGACAACATGAAGCTCGAGGACGTCGAGCGAACCCTGCTGACGCGCGCCCTCGAGCGCTCCGGCAACAACCTCACGCGCGCTGCGCGGCTGCGCGGCATGGGACGCGGCGCCCTCCGTTATCGTCTCGAGAAGTACGGGATCTCCCCCAAGGACGCCGACGCCTGAGGCGTCGCTGGCTGATCTCCTCCGCTGCGCGGCTGATCTGCGCCACTCGCCGCGGGCGCGGCGCGCCGGGGCGCTGCGCACCATTCGCGAAATCATTGCAGCTCAATGCCTTTCCCCGAGGTGTCCGCGCGCCTCGCGCGTGGCACGACAGCTGCATTCGCAGGGCTCATGAGATGCAGTCGACCCGCCGGAGATCGCCGGTGGAGCGGGATCGAAGGCGACAGGAGCGGGAGGCGCGGATGACGATGAGCCAGGGCACGGACGAGTCGATACACGGTCGCTTGATCACGGATGCGCAGTTTCGTGGCGAGTTCCTCGCGGCGCCGATCGAGGTCGGCCGCCGCCGCGGCTTCGACGCCAGCGACGACGAGCTCGCCCTGCTCGCCAGCGTCGACCCGATCGCGCTGCAGGCGATCGCCGGATGCCTCGATCCGAAGATCGTCCGTGCCTCGGGCGCTGCGATCGCCAGCCATGGAAACGGCGGCTGGAGCCGCCGCTGAGCGCATGGGAGCGAACTCCGGTCGGGACGAAAGCCGACGATCGGCCAAAGAAAAGGCCCGAGAGGATCTCTCCTCTCGGGCCTTTTTTCGTCTCGGGCTGTGGACGACGGACTATTGCTGTGCTGCCGCCACCGACGCTTCGGCGGTCGACGGCGTCGTCATCCGGCGCGGCGTCATGTCGCCCTGCTGCAGGCCGAGGCCCATGGCCCCGCGCTCCAGCCAGGCGTGGTCGCCGGCGAGCAGCGATCCCGCGACCGCGTTCTTCGACGAGTCGCTGTTGAACCAGAGGTCGCGGAAGATGCGCTTCACCTTCGTGCGCGACGACTGACAGAACAGCTTGGCCAGCTGGTAGGCTTCCTTGGCATTGGGATCGTTGCGCTCGCGCAACGCCCGGGCATGCGAGCAGACCGCGGCCATGGTGAACAGCTCCATGACGATGTCGACGCAGCGGAAGAGGAAAGCCTGCTTGCGCTCCATCTTCGCCTGGTAGATCGCCATGCCGTGGAAGCTGGCGCGCGCGAGGCGCCGGCAGTTGCGGTCGATGAAGCGCCTGTGGCCGGCGCGCTCGCCCCAGTAGCCGCAGTGGA